>QHNU01000056.1 GCA_003218525.1 Verrucomicrobiota bacterium | reverse complement strand
TGGTTGAAGGGTTGAGAGAGTTATAACGGTTGGATCTTTAATTTCGAAAAACTCGACGTTTGGCAGGAAGCAATTGTCTTTGCTGATTTGGTCTGTGACGTAACTGCCACTTTTCCTAACGATGAACGCTTCGGACTGACCAGTCAGATGCGCCGCGCCGCTATATCGACTGGTGAGAGTTCCAATTCTCTGCGGGCGATTGAGGTCAATCGCCCCTACCTGAGCCGAGAAGAACACGAGGGACGTGGATAGATCCGACCACGGTCCCGTTCGGTATCGCTCAGGGCAGGCTCCGACGCCGCTACAGAAAACAGGACACGACGGAGCGTGTCCCTCCAAAATTTATCAGCATGGCAGCGAGGAATCGCCGCCCTACCATTTATGCAGGGGCACCGCCGAGAGCGCCGGGGAGCGGCGGGGTCACGTCGGGAGCGACGACCACTTGCTTGGGCGGTTTCTCTGGCTCCATCTTTTCGCCTCCGCGCGGAGTGATGCCGGGCGGCGGGTTCAGCATGCGGCCGTGTTCGACGATGTCTTTAAGCTGGGAACCATCCAAGGTTTCAAACTCGAGCAGCGCTTTGGCGATGGTATCGAGCGTATCGCGGTGGGCAGTAAGAGCCTTTTTCGCGGTTGTGTAAGCGTCATCGAGTAACTTGCGCACTTCGTGGTCGATTTCCTCGGCCGTCGCTTCGCTGTAGTCGCGGGCGCGGGAGATGTCTCGCCCAAGAAAGACGTAGTCCTCGTGGTCGCCGTACTCGACCATGCCCAGTTTCTCGCTCATCCCCCATTCGCACACCATCCGGCGCGCGGTTGCGGTCGCCATTTTGATGTCGCCCCGGGCGCCGTTAGTGACATCGCCGAATACAAGTTCCTCGGCCACGCGCCCACCCATGCTGACGGCAAGACTGGCAAGAAGCTCGTTTTTGCGATTGGTATATTTGTCTTCCTCCGGCAACCACATCGTGCTGCCAAGAGACGGGCCACGCGGGATGATGGTCACCTTGTGGAGCGGCTCGGTATGCTCAAGCAACTCAAGCAAGAGCGCATGCCCGGCTTCGTGATAAGCGGTGTTGGTCTTCTCCTTCTCGCTCAAGGCGAGGCTGCGGCGTTCTTTGCCCCAGCGGACCTTATCACGCGCCTCTTCCAGCTCGGCCAGGGTGACGCCTTTTAGATTGCGACGAGCAGCGAGCAATGCCGCTTCATTGATGACGTTGGCCAGTTCGGCACCGGAATACCCGGGCGTGCCGCGGGCGACCACGGCAAGATCGACGCCCTCAGCGAGCTTCACTTTCTTGGAATGAACCCGGAGAATTTCTTCGCGGCCTTTGACGTCGGGGAGATTGACGGTGATCTGGCGATCGAATCGGCCCGGGCGGAGCAGCGCTGGATCCAGGACATCGGGCCGGTTCGTAGCCGCGATAATGATGACACCTTCCTGGGTATCGAATCCGTCCATCTCGACCAGGAGCGCATTAAGTGTTTGCTCACGCTCATCGTGACCGCCGCCGACGCCGTGGCCGCGGTGGCGGCCGACCGCGTCGATTTCGTCGATAAAAATGATGCAGGGCGCGCTTTTCTTGCCCTGCTCAAACATGTCACGGACCCGGCTGGCTCCGACACCGACGAACATCTCCACGAAATCGGAGCCGCTAATAGAGAAGAACGGGACGTCGGCTTCGCCGGCAATAGCGCGCGCGAGCAGGGTTTTACCCGTGCCCGGCGGTCCGACCAGCAGGACCCCTTTTGGTATTCGACCACCGAGCTTTTGAAACTTTTTCGGATCACGCAAGAACTCGACCAGCTCCTGTACTTCGTCCTTGGCCTCCTCGACGCCGGCGACATCGCGGAAGGTGATCTTATTTTTATCGCGCGCGAGCATGCGCGCTTTGGATTTGCCAAAATTCAGCGCGCCTTTGCCGGCCATCCGGATTTGCTGGCGAAAGAGGAAATAAAGGACGAGCAGGAAAAGCGCGATCGGGAGAAAACCCAGGACGGTCTGGGCGACGAGGTTCGACTCAGTGCGAATAGCCGGCTGGATCCCGGCGGCCGCGAGTTTTTCCTGCAGGTTCGTATTGTAATTGAGGAAGATGGTGGTCCGGAACTTGGTCGCCTGCTCGACGCCGGCGGTTTGCTTCCGGTAATACCCGATCAAGGCCTGGGTCGGTTGTCCTTCCTGGACGACAAGAGTGAGGGGAAGATTCTTGTCGCTGATGATCTGCTTGTTATCGAGCAGCTCGATGAACCGGTTATAAGGGACATCTTCGACGTTGGCATAGCCGCCGTTCCGGACGAGCAGGGCCATACCGATCAAGGCGAAGGCAATCGCGATCAGGACGATGCCGCGCCAATTAAAATTCGGCTCGTTACCGCGCTTGTTATCGCGCGAAGAGTTTCGATCGGATTGTGCCATTAGACTGGGGGCGCGACTGATGCCGCGCTAGAAAAATTTACATGAGCGGGTTCGCAATGCAATGAGCAGGAGTCAGGCCGCCTTGGTTTCGACAACAATTCGCCGCTCGCGTTCGATTCAAGATCGCGGTCGTGGCATGCGCATTGCGTAGAGGACGGCTTACGGGTAAAATCGCTCTCGAGTTCAATGAGTGAACTGCTCACCCAAGTAGCCGACCGAATCGATCGGGCGGTCCAGAAGGTCACACCGTTTGCCTACCGGATACAGCGCCGGAGCCGACGCTGGGTGCGCCGTGCCATGCGCAAACCGCGGAGTGTGTCCGAGGGGCCAAACCTTCTGCCGCTACTCATCCAAGTCTTGGCGAGTTTCTCGAAAGCGGACGGGGTTTTGCTGGAAGAGGAGATCGATTCCAGCCTTGGCTTCCTGCGTTACGATTATCCGGAAGCGGTTTATTCAGAGCTGCGGCAGCTCTTTCGGCAGGCGCTTTACGAACAGCAGGACCTGACGGCGATGGCGCAAAAGCTGAGCGTCCAGCTGAGCACGGATCGCAAGATTATGCTCGGCGTGCAGCTCTATGATTTGATCTCGCAGGCCGGGCTCAAGCAAGAGCAGGTGGTCCAGTTTTATTCCTTCATGTCCCAACTCGGCATGGCGGCACAGGCAATCGATATTGTTTATCAACTGAACGCCTCGGAAGATTCCGATCCGACGATCTATCAGCGCGGAGCTTCGCCCTTGGAGTCGGTTTCTTTCGGCAACAACGGCGCCTCCGACGTGATGTTGAAAAGCTTGAACGGAAACGACCGGCTGCTCGCGTTCCGTTACCACGATTTAATCCTGCTGAAAAACTACAGCGGGCAAAACGTGTCGGTCCGGGGTCGGCCACTGGCCCGGGGCGGATTCTGCCGGATTTATCCCGGGCAACGAATTTTGATCGGGGACCAGGTGTTGAGCTATCAGGAGCTAGCGCAGTATTTCAATGCCAAGAAAAACGTTTCGCTGCCGCAAATCTTCATTCGGGTGAATCGCGATTCGGATGAGGTCGAGTTGGAACGATCGCGGACGCGCGAAAGTGCGCTCGAAGTCACGTTTGGTTTAAAGGTGCGGGTACGGGCGTTGCGCGACATTGATGCCGAACTCAACGGCGCAAAACTACGTGCTGGCACCCGAGTGGACGCGGCCCTCGAGGACAAGATCCTTTTCCATACGGATAGCGAGCTTGATCTGCTCGATCTGCGCCGGCGCGCACGAGCGTTCGGCGGCCGATTTCCACTCAAAGCTTCCAAGTCCGAATATCTGGTCTCGAACAATCCGAGCCTGCTCGCGGCCGATGACATTCTGCTTTCGCCCGGCACGGCGGGCGACGTGCTGCTGAAAATTTCCTGCGATTACGACAAACGGATAGGCAACCTCGAGGTGCTGGAATCTGATCGCCCGATCATGGTCGGTGAGTCGGCTGTGCGCACGAACGCGCCATTGCGAGATGGGGACACTATCCGAATCGACGTCGGCCAATTCCTGAAATGCAATTTTTCAGAGCGGATCATCGAGGAAGAGCGAAACATTATCCGCACCCTGGAAGTGAGTGAAGTGCATCACCGATTCCACAATGGTGACGTCGGCCTGGAAGGGATTTCGTTTAGCGTTGCGCGCGGAGAACTCGTCTGTGTGATGGGCGCGAGCGGCTCAGGTAAAAGCACGCTCCTGAAAGTTCTTGCAGGACAGCTCCAGCCGACGGCCGGCCAGGTCTTGCTCAACAATCAATCGCTCTATCCCAATCTCGATCAACTGAAGCATTACATCAGTTATATTCCGCAAGAAGACGCCTTCGACGAACACCTGACCATCGGCGAGAACTTGCAGTTCGCAGCCGCGATTCGCTCGCCTCACTTGTCGCGGCGTGATCGGATGCGGCGCTTGGAAGGAAAATTGGTCGAGCTCGGTCTGAGCGAGCGGCGAGACGCGGTCGTCGGCAGCGCAGTCAAGAAGACGCTGAGCGGCGGTGAGCGAAAACGGCTCAATATTGGTCTGGACATGATCGGCTCGGCCGACGTTTACCTTTTCGACGAACCGACCTCAGGTCTGAGCTCGAAAGATTCCGAACACGTCATCGAAATCATCCGTTCGATGGCGCACAACAAACTCATCATCGTCACCATTCACCAGCCGAGCTCGAAGCTGTTTCAGATGTTTCACAAGGCGATCCTGCTCGACAAAGGCGGCCGGCTGGTCTTTTTCGGAACACCGACCGACATGCTCCGCTATTTCGCCGAAGCCGAGCATCAACATCAATTCGGCGCCGATCTCGGCGCTTGTCCGTCCTGTGGAACGACACGGCCGGAATTTATTTTCGATGTACTGGAAACGCCGTTGCGGGATTTGAGTGGCGACATTATTTACGAAGAGAACAATCGGGGACAGCTCGTGCCGGCGCGCCGTTATTCGCCGGAGTTTTGGCGCGACAAATACGAAGCCTTCCGGCTGATCCAGGACGTCAAACAGGTTTCATTACGCAAGGAACCGATCGCCCCGTTGCCGGCCGTGCCGGAACAAAAGAAACGGCGCCAGCGCATTCGCTGGCACGACGAGTGGACGCAATTGCGCACCTTGCTCAAGCGCGCGTTCATCAGCAAACTGCGGAACCGGGCGAATCTGGTCATCACTATTGGTGTCGCACCGGTGCTGGCATTTTTGATCGCGTCTATTCTTCGCTATTCGGACAGCGGGAAATACGATTTTGCCTCGGCTTATCACATCCCGACATTCTTATTTTTGACATTGATCGTGGCGATGTTCCTCGGCCTGACCAATAGCGCCGACGACATCATTCGCGATCGCGTCGTGCTCCAGCGGGAACGGAATCTGAGCGTGCGCCTGCCCTATTACGTTTTCGCGAAAACAGTCTCGCTCGGTGTCTTCGCGCTCGTGCAATGCATTCTGTTCGTGCTCATCGGCAATTACATCCTCGAGATCCGCGGGATGTTTTGGATCGATCTCGGCATCGTTTTTCTAACAGCCATGGGAGGAATCGCGCTCGGGCTGGTCGTTTCGTCGCTGGTTTCCGATGCCAAAACCGCGGCCAACATCGTACCGCTGGTCCTCATTCCGCAAATCATCATGGGTGGTGCCCTCATTAAATATGAGGACATGAATCGGAACCTCGGGTTGGTTTATTCACTCACCCACTGGTTCAGCGAGCATCCAACAAACGAACAGGCCAAAAAGATGGACAGCAAGTTGCAGGTGCCGTTCATCTGCGAGTTCATCGCGATGCGCTGGTCCTATGAGGAGCTGGTCGTGGCCCAGGCGAAGTTGAATCCGCTGACGCGGCGGCAGGATCGCGCGCAAGCTGAAATCGATGGGATTGTCAGCAAACACGAAACGACTCCGGAACAAACGAAGCGATTGAATGATCTAAAGGAAACGCTGGCTGTGCTTTCCGGATTGGAAGCGAAAACGTCCGATGAACTCGACCGTTTACTCGGACAGATCGATCAGGTGCTCGATCGTAAACGGCCATTCGATCGCGTGCTCTTCAGAGATGCGAACGGTCCGGTTACAGCGGAGACGCTCTATCAGAACCAAAAAGTTTCCGATCTGGTCTCGAACGCGGAGATGGAGCAGAACGATTACCGGCGCGGCGGGAAACCGAATGTCTTTTTCGGTCAGGACAAACGCTTTTCCGGTTTGAAAATTAATTTATTCATTTTCAACACCTTTGTTTTGATCGCATCCACGCTCTGCTTGCTCGGGCTCCTGCATTGGATTTTGCGCCGAGACCTGGAAGTGCGGCGAAAGAGGACGTAGCGGGGGATCTAAGAAAATGCGCTGAAGACAGCGCACTCTACAGCCAGCAGTCATTGTAGCTGCCCGCCGTCACTGGCGGCAGAACCGAAAGCCAGGAGCGGTTCGGTGAACCGTCCCTACCAGCTGGCATCCCAAGCCCCAAATGCCTTCGAGGCGAGGGACCTCGCATCCGCTCACATTTCAATTCGCCTTCCCCGTAGCCGTGGTCTCTGGCGCCGTGTCGTGTCACCTGAGCGACGGAGGGATGACCTCCGTGTCGTCCTCGCGTTGTTGGTAGGGCAGACGTGTTGCTTGCCGGAAAGATTGGCAGCGAAGAGTCGCTGCCCTACAATGATTCCATGGCCAAACAAAAGCAGGTAGCTCGCCTCATCGTGGCGCCGAGCGACACCGATCCCGATATGCTTTACGCGACGCGTGTTTTTATCGGGGATCCGTTCATTTTTCTCGAGCAAAACGGCAAACGCACCCTGGTGCTGAGCGATCTGGAAATCGATCGGGCAAAGCGAACGGCGAAAGCGGACGAGTTCGTCATGTTGAGCGAACTCGAGCATGAAATACAGGGCAACGCGAAAACAGCGCCGCCCTACGAGAAGGTGCTCGCACATTTTCTAAACAAACGCGGCGTGAAACACGTGATGGTGCCGGCAACTTTTCCGTTAGGCTACGCCAAGGAACTCGAACGCAGCGGCGTTTCCCTCGAAACTAGCAACGGACTTTTCTGGCCGGAACGGGAAAGCAAAACCGCCGAGGAAATCAAAATGCTCGGCCGGGCGCTTCGAATCACCGAAGCAGGAATGAAGCGGGCCGTGGAGGTTCTAAAAGCGTCAAAACCCGGATCGGGCAAAAAGCTGAAGTGGTCAGGCAAATCGTTGACTTCGGAGGTGCTCCGCGCGGAAATCGACTCCACTATTTTGCGCGCGGGCGGGCTTCCGGCAAACACCATTGTGGCCGGGGCCGATCAAGCGTGCGATCCGCACGAGCGCGGTCATGGGCCCCTCCATGCAAACTCCCTGATCATCCTCGATATTTTTCCGCGAGACGCAAAGACAGGCTATTACGGCGATATGACGCGCACGGTGGTGCGTGGCCGTGCAAGCGAAGCGCAGCGCAAACTCTGGGAGACGGTTAAAGCAGGACAGGCTTTGGCGTTAAAAAAAATCAAAGCTGGGGTCGATGGATTGAGCATTCATCAGGCAATTCAAGAACTGTTCGCAAATCGCGGTTATCCAACGGAGGTACGCAACGGCCGGCGGGTTGGTTTTTTCCATGGCACCGGCCACGGGCTTGGCCTTGAGATTCACGAGTATCCTCGGCTGCAAAAAGTGACGCTGAAGGGGGGGCAGGCGCTGACGGTGGAGCCAGGTTTGTATTATCCGGGAATCGGCGGGACGCGGATTGAAGATGTCGTGATCGTGGAGCGGAATGGGTGCCGGATTCTCTCGCGGTTCCCCAAGCAATTAGAAATTTAACTCCGAGCCGAACCAGCGATTGCGCCGCTTGTAATGTGCGCTGTCGTCAGCGCATGCCTCCCAATCCGCTGAGACTCCGAAAGCTTTCGCGAGCAGGCAAACGGACGCTACAGCCACCCCGGCCAAATGAACGGTGGCGCACGCGGCTGGTCTAACAGTAGGATAATTATGTACCCCTACGGCGGTTTTATTGGAAACTGGCTGCTCCTCATTGCGGTGCCGATGATTATCGGGCTTTGGGCGCAATTCCGGGTTAGCAGCGCTTTCCGCAAATGGGGCGAAGTCCGCGCCAGCGCGAACATTACCGGCGCTGAATGCGCCCGCGAAATTTTAACGGCAGCAAACATTCGCGATGTGGACGTGATCGAGACGAACGATTACCTGGGCGACCATTACGATCCGACGAGCAAGAAACTCTGTCTCTCCACCAATGTTTACAACACGCCTTCAGTGGCAGCGCTCGGTATCTCGGCGCATGAGACTGGACATGCCATTCAACACGCCAAGGCGTATGCGCCGTTGCAATGGCGAATGGCTATTGTGCCGGTGACGATGTTCGCCTCCCGCATGTTGCCGTTCGTCATCTTCGGCGGTTTATTTTTCCACCTCACCGGTCTGATTACGCTTGGGATCTACTGTTATTTGATCCTTCTCGTCTTTCAGCTGATCACGTTGCCGGTGGAATTTGATGCCTCACGCCGCGCGAAAATCATTCTGCAGCAGATGGGAATCGTGCAGCCGGGCGCCGAGGTTGCCGGCGTTAACCAGGTCTTGAATGCTGCGGCATTGACCTATGTCGCCGCTTTCATCGCCGTGCTCGGCAACCTGCTTTATCTGCTCTCCGTGCGCGATCGTCGCAACTGAGATGTTTCCGGGTTGAATAAGATGAGTTCCTCCGTCGCATTGCCGGCACCGCGGCGCATCTCCGATTTGTTGTCGTCGGGTCCAGGCGCGAATGTTAAACCAAGGAAACGGGCCATGGATCAGCCGCGCACGGACGAAGACCAGCAACTGGTTGCGCGCACGCAGGACGGCGATGCGGGCGCGTTCGATCAACTGGTGTTGAAGTATACCCCCCGTCTTTATGGCTTGGTCTATAACATGACGGCGAACCACGAGGACACGAACGATCTGTTGCAGGATATTTTCGCCAAAGCTTACAAATCGATCCGGGGATTCCGCGGCAAATCGTCATTCTATACCTGGATCCACTCCATTGCGGTCAACATGACGCTGAACTTCTTGAAGAAGCGCGGTCGCCGGTTCCACCTCAGCCTCGATGACGTCGATGCCAGCATTCAGAACGACAAGGAGTTCCTGGAACTGACTGCCACCAGCAGCCCGGTGCGGGAAGCGGACCTCTCCGAGCTGCAGCGAAGATTGAACGAGGCTATGATGAAGTTGTCTGATGAACACAGAGCCGTGGTCACCATGTTCCACATTCAAGGGATGCCACACGCCGAGATCAGTAAAATCTTGAACGTTTCTGAAGGCACGGTACGTTCACGGCTCTTCTACGCGAATCGGCAACTGCAAAACTATCTAGACGAGTTTCGTAAAAATCCGGTGGCGTAAGGGTGGCAAGAAATGGACGAATTTAACGACGACGAAATTGGACGGCTGTTGCGCTTGAAGAAATTCGAGCAGCCGCTGCCGGGTTATTTCGAAAACTTTCTGCACGAGTTTCATCGCCGGCAACGAGACGAACTGCTCCGCCAACCGCTCTGGAAAATTGCGGTAGAGCGGGCACAGGATTTTATGTTGCGCCTCAATGTCGCCCGGCTTGCCTCCTACCCGGTCGCGGCCGCTGCCGTTTTAGTCTGCGCGGCGGTCCTTTCCCTCAAGATTTATCAAACGCCGCAAGCGCCGAGCGTCGCCCAAATCCAATCCACTGTCCCCGTGCAGAGCGACTGGAATCTGGCTTCGCAGGTTTCCGGGGTGATGGCGACCCAGCCGCGGCCGGTGTTCAATGCCAATCTCTCGACTCATCGGAAAACCGCCCCGCCGCGTTACGTGCTTGACAGCATGCCTGTGAGTTATGAGTCGACTTTGCGATTCTAATCGCGCCGCGGCTGTTTTCGGAAAGTCTGATCGCGTGGTCCGTTGGCTTACTCTGCTAATTTTTGCCTTCGCGCTTCCCGCCCGTGGGCAGGAACAATCCAGCGACAGCATCAGTCGTGAAGTCAAACAACTCTTTGACCGGTGCGCGCGATCGGTCGTGAAAATTCATGGCCGCGATGAACACAGCGATCTTTCCGGTACCGGATTTTTCGTTGATCCAACGGGCACCATCTACACCGCCTATTCAGTTGGCGGGGAAGCGACCAATTTCAGCGTTGAATTTGGCGGCAAAAAATTTCCGGCCCGCCAAATGGTCGCCGATCTACGGAGCGGGATTGCCATGCTTAAAATCGACAGCGCGTCTCCAGCTTTGCCCATCGGTAAATCGGAACAACTCGCGGTCGCTGCTCCGGTCGTCATGATTGGTTATCCGCTAGATTTGCCTGAGACCCCCAGTTTCGGAATGATTGCCGGTTTCGATCGAAAATATCTCGACCGTTATCTCTCGACCACTCATCTGCGGGCGAATTTGCCCACGCAACGGGGCGAGGCCGGGGCACCGCTTTTGAATATGAAAGGCGAGGTGGTGGGAATCGTGGTGAGCAGCTTGGAAAACAGTTCTTCTTGTTATGCGCTGCCGATTGAAGCGGCGGAGAAAATTCGGAATGATTTCGTTCGCTTTGGCGAAGTGCGTCACGGCTGGATCGGGGCGCATTTGGCGGAAGCGGTCGAGGAGACGAATGGTTCGCGCGCCGAAATGACAGAAGTGTTGGAAAACACACCGGCGGCGAATTTCGGACTGCAAGCAGGCGATATTTTATTGCAGGTTGGGCGCAAGGAAATTCACCAGCCGGACGACATCATCGATGCATCATTTTTCCTGACTGCGGGCGATATCGTCCCAATCACGGTGGTGCGCGGGGGACAGAAGTTGACGTTTAAAGTGCGGGCGCAGTTTCATCCCGCTGCCCAGCATTTGCCAATGCTCGCCTCGCCCGGCAATAACCAGGCGCTAATGTTGGACCTGCAAAAAGCGCCCGATAACACGCCTTAATTGTAGCTGCCGCCGTCACTGGCGGCAGATGCTGCAGCGTGCGCTGTCCGGGGCGCAATTTTTGTCCGCTAAGACAACGGACTCTATAAGGTAAGGAACCGGAGACATCTCTTTTTATTCTCTGAAAAGGTCAAAGATTAACTCGTTCGCTTCCCGCTCACTCGGCCTCCCGGGCCCGCCCGTCTATGTTGCGGCTATCCTAGCCGCTCCATTCCTTGGTCCGAGCCGGAGTGGCCTCGGAATGACAAAGAGTGGTTCCGAACCTCCAGCACTATTTCTCGATCATTCTGCGAAATTCTTTTTCGCCGACAACTTTGACCCCAAACTGGTTCGCTTTCTCGAGCTTGCTCCCCGCTTCCTCGCCGGCCAGGACGTAGGTTGTTTTCTTGCTCACGCTGCCGCTCACTTTTCCGCCACGGCTGGTAATCATTTCTGCGATTTCGTCGCGCGGCTGACTCAACGTGCCGGTAATGACCCAGGTCGTCTCAGTAAATGGTGAATCGCTCGCGATGATGCGCGGCTCGATTTTTGGGCGGACACCTGCTTTTTCGAGACGCGCAATCAATTCACGATTGTGCGGCTCATGAAAGAATTGATGAATGCTTGTGCCAACGACTTCGCCGACGTCAGGAATTCGTTGAAGTTCCTCCGGTGTCGCGTCCATCAGTCCCCTTAGGCTTTGAAAATGGTTCGCCAGACCGCGTGACGAAGTCTCGCCCACGTGCAAAATGCCGAGAGCGAAAATCAATCGCCAAAGCGGCCGCGTTTTTGATCGTTCGATCGCTTCGAGCAAATTGCCGATACTTTTCTCACCCGTTCGTTCGAGCTGTGAAAGTTTTGCGGCATCAAGCTGGTAAATATCGCTGACATCGCGCACCGCTCCGGTTGCGACGAGTTGCCCCACCATCACTTCACCGAGTCCTTCGATGTCCATCGCGCCGCGCGACGCGAAATGCTCGATCCGTCGCCGCACTTGGGCGGGACACTGCGCGTTGACGCAACGCACGGCCACCTGCGCCGGGTCTTTTATCACTTTGCTGCCGCACTCTGGACATTTCGTCGGCATGGGAAATTTCTTTTCGCCGCCCGTGCGCAAATCCGTGCGGACGCCGATCACCGCTGGAATCACTTCGCCTGCTTTTTCGATGATTACGGAGTCACCGATGCGAATGTCTTTCCGCGCCAGTTCCTCTTCATTGTGCAACGTCGCGCGACCGACCGTGCTACCACTGACCAATACGGGGTCGAGCACGGCAACAGGTGTCAGCACACCGGTACGGCCGACTTGAATCAAAATATCGCGCAGCTTCGTTTCGACTCGTTCCGCCTCGTACTTGAAGGCAATCGCCCAGCGCGGCGATTTTGAGGTGAACCCGAGTCGCTGACGTTGGGCGAAGGAATCGACTTTCACAACCGCACCGTCGGTTTGGTAAAGAAAACCGTGCCGCACCTTGTCGAGTTCGTGAATGGCGCCCGTAATTTCGTCCGCTGATGTGGCCGTCCACCATCGTTCGCTGTGCGGGAGCCCGAATTTTTCCAACAGAGGAAAAAACTCTGAGTGTTTGTCCAATGCCAAACCTTCGTGCGCGCCAGTGCCGTAAAAAACGATTCCAAGGGGTCGAGTCGCGACGATAGAGGGATCGAGTTGCTTGAGCGAACCGGCGGCAGCATTGCGTGGATTGGCAAAGCGGGGCAAGCCTTGTTCCGTCCGGTCCGCATTCAACTTTTCGAACCCCCGCTTTTCCATGAAAATCTCGCCGCGAACTTCGAAAACTGCCGGCGCTTTCCCTTTAAGACGACGGGGAACGGACCGGATCGTCAGGACATTTTGGGTAATGTCATCGCCGGTTGATCCATCACCGCGGGTTGCGGCGTAGCGCAGCGTCCCATTTTCATAAAGCAAGGAAACGGCAACCCCGTCCACTTTCGGCTCGATCACGACCGGAATTTCCCGGTTCGGCAGGAGCCGCTTGATCCGCGCATAAAACTCCCTCAGCTCTTCCTCGGAATAGGTATTGTCGAGGCTAAGCATCGGCACCCGATGCGTAATTTGCCCGAATTGTTTGAGCGGTTTACCGCCGACACGCCGCGTGGGCGACTCTTCCGTCGCGAACTGCGGAAACTTTTGTTCGAGATCGACCAATTCCTGGTAGAGCTTGTCATATTCACGATCACTGATCGTGGGTGCCGTCTCCTCGTAATAGCGGCGATTGTGCTCCTCGATCTCGCGCCGGAGCGTCTTGATTCTGGCATGCGCGTCGTTGTTTTCTGCCATTGCTTGACCATACAAATGCGCGCGTGGGCAGCAATGCCGCGGAATTTGCAGCAGCTTTCTGCGACCGCCAGTAACTTGGCGACGAAAAATGCGGCAATCGGAGATCGCCGCTATAATCTGAAATGCCGGCAGGCGAAAGAATCCTAGGCGTCGAAGGCGGCGGAACCAAGACGGCCTGGGCGCTCGTTATCGATGGCAAAATTTTGGAATTGGGCAGATTGCCGCCATCGAACTTCCGTTTAACACCCTCCGATCAATTGACAAAAATCTTGCGAGTGCTGCCGCGCGAAGTGGATCGCGTAGGAATTTTTCTGGCGGGCTGTGGCACGGAGGAGGATCGGACGGGGTTAATCAAACTGGCGCGCGCGGTTTGGCCGAAAGCACAAATCATCGGCGGCAGCGATCGCGATGCCGGAGTGGCAGCTTGTTTGCGGGAACGGGACGGAATAGTCGTTAACGCTGGAACGGGGTCGTCGGTCACGGGTCGCTGCGGCGGCCATATCGAAAAGGCAGGGGGCTGGGGACATATTCTGGGTGACTCTGGTGGAGCATATTTTGTTTCCGTTCGCGCATTGCGGCTGATTTTGCGCGAGTATGATCTGCACCGCGGCGAGCGAAGATTCGCCGCTCATATCCTGGGCGCTCTCGGGCTCAATAATTTCGACGAGCTCGTGCGCTGGGCCCAAACCGCCGACAAGACGGAGATCGCGGCCCTGGCACCGGTCGTGTTCCGTGCTGCCGATGATGGGGACAACGCCGCTCAAGAAATTATCAGTGCCGGTGCCACCGTCCTTGCTCACTTCGCAGCTGCGGTTGCGACTCGATTGGAACTCAAGGCACCAGAAGTGCGGCTCATGGGTGGACTATTTGAACATCGAAAGTCGTACGTGGAGGCATTTCGTGGCGTGTTGGAACCGAAAGTCCCCAAGGCGCACATTGTGCTTATTGATTCCGCGCCGGAAATTGGCGCGGCCTGGCTGGCGGCAAACGGTTCGTTGACGGTCCTGGCTGAAAAAGCTCACGCGAAGCCTGAAATAATTGGGGCGACGGAGGAACCGCATCCGACTTCAGGGAATCTCGAAAAACTTAGCGCGCGCGAATTCGTAGAATTTTTTGTCGGGGAAGAGAAATCGGTTGAGCGCGCCTTGCGCGAGTCGGTTGACGAACTGGCTCGTGCAATCGAATTGACAGCGGAAACAATCAAGAGCGGCGGTCGCATTTTTTATGTCGGGGCTGGGACGAGCGGTCGTTTAGGCATGCTCGACGCTGNNNNATTTAGTTCAGGGAATCATCGCGGGCGGGAGCACGGCGTTGCGTCGTAGCGTTGAAGGCGCGGAGGACGATGAGAGAAGTGGCGCGCTTGCGATATATCAGCGCAACGTGAGCGGCCGCGACCTGGTCATGGGCATCTCGGCGAGCGGGCGGACACCGTTCGTGCTCGGCGCATTGCGACGCGCGCACGCGCTTGGAACGAAAACGATTTTGCTCACATGTAACCCAACCCGGGGCGCCAGCATCGAAGCCGACCTCGCGATCAACTTGGCCACAGGCCCAGAAATTATCGCTGGCTCAACTCGATTGAAGGCAGGCACAGCAACAAAGATTGCCCTCAACATCATCAGCACTGGCGCCATGGTTCGACTCGGGCGCGTGCACGGCAACTTAATGATCGACCTTCAACCGACGAACACAAAATTGCGGGATCGCGCGCTCCGGTTGGTGACTCAGCTCACCGGTTGTGATCGAGAGGCAGCGCGATCACTCCTGGAACGAGCCGATTGGAACGTGCGGGCGGCGTTGGCCGAGAACGAGCTCGGGAGGGGCTGATTTTTCATCGAAAACGTGTTTCGCAGCCTTACAGATATTGGAAATCTCCGGGGATTGTATAAGCGCACTCGAGCGGTGCAATGCGAACTTAAGTAAACTCAACCCAAGGAAATCGTTATGCTCTGGACAATCTTCGTCATTCTGTTGGTGCTCTGGCTTCTTGGTTTGGTCAGCTCCTACACGCTGGGCGGATTCATCCATATCTTGTTGGTGATCGCTGTCGTGATTCTGATCATTAACCTGGTCGGCGGACGTCGAACACTTTGACCGATGAGACCCGCCGGAATCGTCGGGATCATCCTCATCATTATCGGTGTCATCGCCTTCGCGGTGGGAGGAATATCCTACACTAAGCGCGAGAAGGTAATCGACGCCGGACCGCTCCAGGTCAGCGCTGATAAAGAGAAGACGATTCCGCTTCCTCCTGTGCTTGGGGGCATTTGCCTTGTTGGCGGTATTGTCCTGGTAATCGTCGGCAGCCGGCAAACTTAAAATATCGTAGCTGGTGATCTTGACCGGGCTCCCATGTAGGGGGCTGCTTCGCTACGGATAAGCGATTCATTCGGTCCGATTGTTCGCAACAGTTTCTTCGAAAAACGAGAGAACGCGTGATTCGTATTCGGCAGTCGCTGCGACGTGCAGATCGACATGTCCGGCTTTAGGCACTAGCCACATTCGTTTTGGAGTCCGCGCTCGTGAATACAACACGATCGTATCCTGACGCGTTGTGTGACGATCGTTCTCTCCGCTGATGACAAAGATCGGACATCCAACCGTGGCAATACGATCGAGAGGCCGAAGATCGGAAGCTGACATTGCAAGCCGTGGTTTCAATTGCCAAAGCAGGAGCGGTGACATGAATCGCGATGCGATCGGGCCGAGATAATGGTCGAGCCGGTTTTGGACCGCGACGTCAATGGTGGGGTAGACGGATTCCAAAACGAGAGCGTTGATTTTCAGCGTAGGGGCAGCGAGCAGTGCAGCCGCACCGCCCAGCGAGCTTCCGATAACGCCAATGCGATCTGAAGGTCGAAGGCCGTGAATGAATTCAACCGCAGCGAGGACGTCTGGC
>QHNU01000170.1 GCA_003218525.1 Verrucomicrobiota bacterium | reverse complement strand
AAAAAGTTACTAATAGCCCGCTGCGGCATCACCACCTCAAGACGGCAAGCATTCCGCGACGTGGTGATCTGTATCGCGGGCGCATCCCGGTCCTCTTTAACGAAGACATGGTCGCTTATCGCTCCCGTCCGGCCAAGGCCTACGGTGAATTTGAGTATTACAAAAATGGCGGAGCCGATGAGATTATCTTTGTCTTCAAAGGAGGCGGCATGGTGGAGACGGTTTTCGGAAAACTGCGCTACCGGGCCGAGGACTATATCGTCATCCCGCGTGGGATCGCTTATCGCATCGTCCCGAACAAGGTGGAGGACGAAGATTACTTGATTTTGGAATCGGCCGGCCCAGTACGAATTCCGAAGCGGTACTTAAATCACGAAGGGCAGATTCGAATGGGGTCGCCCTACAGTGAACGCGATTTTCATGCGCCAAGCGAACTCATTGCGATCGATCGGGACGAGGATGTTAATATTCTGGTGAAGGATGGTCCACGCTGGACGCGCGTGACCATGGCACATCACCCGTTCGATGTTGTTGGGTGGGATGGTTACCTTTATCCCTACACTTTCAATGCACAGGATTTTGAACCGATTACGGGCACCGTCCATCAACCGCCACCCATTCATCAGACTTTCGAGATTCGCGGCTACGTGGTCTGCACTTTTGCACCGCGCATGCTCGATTACCATCCCGAAGCGGTGAAAATCCCGTGGGTTCATGACAACGTTGAAGCCGACGAAGTGCTTTTTTACGTGCGCGGCAATTTCGGATCGCGTCGCGGGATTGAACCCGCCTCGATCACGCTGCATCCGCGTGGAATTCCGCATGGACCGCATCCGGGCACGATCATGGCGAGCAAGAATGCGCAAAGGACCGAAGAACTGGCTGTCATGTTTGATACGCAGCATACGCTTGAGCTGACCGAGGAGGCGCTCACGCTCGACGACGAAAAGTATCCGCTCAGTTGGCTGGATTAGCTCTTGATGCGCGCTGCGCCCGATTTGCGCCGGGCAATTTGTTCCAGTCATTGCTTGCGCGGCGACAGAGCGCCGCGGCTACAGTTTTCAGATCGAATGTTCAGCGAAATGTTTTCGCCTATGAAACCTGCACACGTTTCCTTTCTTGCCGGCCTTGCTATCGGCAAATTGTAGCCGCCTCGCTCAGTCGAGGCGTTTTCAGCATCGCGACCGCGTCCTTTGCACGGCGACAGAGCGTCGCAGCTACTGTTTTCGCGTTGTTCTCTTCGCGTTTCCTCGCACGGCTATTGTGAGTGAATCGAACAGCACCCCCGCATCGCGCTCGTAGAAGTCTAGGCGTTTGGGTAAATGGGAGCCGATTTCCGGGTCGCCCCGCGAACAGGAAAGTGCCGCTGCTTCTTGTGTAGTCGCGCTCTAAGGCTAGCTTATGTCTTATGCGCGATGGTGACTCGGAATTAGAGATAGACGAGCGATTCAGCCGCGAGACGAGTCGCCTCGATGAGGAGCAGTTGGACGCGCTCTCGGGGTCGTTTCAGCAGATCCTGGAAGCAATTGGCGAAGATGCGTCACGCCAGGGACTGCGAAAGACGCCGGACCGAGCTGCCCGAGCGTTCGAATTTCTCACCCAAGGTTATCGTCAGCGTGTCGAGGATATCGTTAACGGAGCGATTTTCGATTCCGATGCGAGCGAGATTATTCTCGTCAAAGATATCGAACTTTATTCAATGTGTGAGCATCACCTGTTGCCGTTCATCGGTCGTGCTCACGTCGCCTACATTCCTAATGGAAAAGTCATCGGTTTGTCCAAAGTCGCGCGCATTGTGGATGTCTTTGCGCGCCGATTTCAAATCCAGGAGAATCTCACGACGCAAATCGCGGACGCCCTGATGGAAACACTGCGTCCGAACGGAGTGGCGGTCGTCATTGACGCGAAACACCTCTGCATGATGATGCGTGGCGTGGAAAAACAGAACTCGGTGATGAAAACTTCCTGCCTGCTCGGCTCGTTCAAGGACGATGCCCGAACGCGATCCGAGTTTCTTTCGCTCCTAAAAGATTAAGAGACGCCGCGGACGCGGAACATAGGCTTTCAGTCTGTCCGGTCAGCTGAGTTGCAACTCCGCTGATTCTAAAATACCGGACAGCATCTCCGCTCGCCACATAGGACACAGTCCTATGTTCCGCAGAAAAGCCACTCGCTGCTTGCGAGCCGATTTGTAGTATGTTTGCTCCCTCATGCTGCTGACCGTCAGCAAGCGGCTCGAGTTTTCCGCATCACGCCGGCTGTTTTTGAAACAACTCTCAACCGAGGAGAATCGAAAGATCTTCGGATCCGAGACGGGCGCGCGTTACGGAACGGGAAGAAATTACACCGCCTGGTTTGCGTTTTCCGGCAAGATTGATCCCGCGACTGGAATGCTCGTAAACATCAGCGAGATCAAAGCGCGAGCTGGTGCGGTGATCGACAGCGGTTACGACCATAAATTTCTTAATCAAGATAACAGTCGCTTCCTGGATAAGGTGCCGACGGTCGAAAATGTTGCCTGGCAACTCGCGTCGGATGTTGCACCGATTTTCCGCGATTCCGGAGCAGAGTTGTGGGCGGTTCACCTTATTGAATCGCCCGGACGAAGTGCGACAGCCTATGTCGATGACTGCATTGACTCGAATTACACATTCGATTTTTCAGCGGCCCGTCAAACCATGTCGCCAAATTTAACAGCGGAAGAGAACGAACGCCTGTTCGGCATCGCATCCTCTCCGCATGGTCACGGACACAACTATCGGGTGCGGTTAACAATGCGCGGGAAGCACGGCCATCAATCAATCGAAATTGCCGATAGCAAAGTGCAATACGCGATTAGCGCGCTGCAATCCGAATTGGATCACAGAAATTTGAATAGAGAGGTTGGCGACCTGCGGAACGGGCCGGTTACTACTGAAGCGCTCGCGCATTATATTTTTACCCGAGCCGCCGAGACGTTACCGCTGGATCGTGTCCGGTTAAATGAGCGCGAGGATTTTTTCGCGGAGTATTTGCAATCGGGCGAATATCGGCTCGGAATGCAGTTATCTTTTGGCGCAGTGCATCGGCTACAGAGCTACAAATTTTCCGAGCAGCAGAACGCAGAAATGTACGGCAAATGCAACAATCCAGGCGGGCACGGCCATCTCTACCTGTCAGAGGCGACGATTGGCGGTGCTTTTGATCAACGCAGTGGAACGCTCTTCCGCCTCACCGACCTTCAGACGGCAATGCAAGAGGCAATTCAGGCATGGAGCAATCGACACCTCGACCTGGAAACGGAAGAATTCCGTTCAATCCCATCGACGGGTGAGAACATCGTGACCGCCCTTTGGTCAAAGCTGAATGAGCGGCTGGACCATCGATTATGCAGACTGCGGCTGTGGGAGACGCCGAACAATCGATTTACACTCCGGCGTTGTTTCGAATGAAGCGTTATCTGATTACAGGTGCCAGCCGAGGAATAGGACGCGCCATCGCGAAGAAGCTGGCCGCTCCTGATATCGCATTGTTACTTCACGGGCGGGACATTGCGGCCCTGGCCGAAACATGCCGAGAAGTTGAAGAAAAGAGCGGGAAGGTGACGAAGCTTATTCACGATTTAGCAACGATTCGCGGTGTCAACCACCTCGTTGCGGCGGTCGGCCACGAGCCAATCGATCTCCTCGTGAACAATGCTGGTATCACGGTGGTGAAACCTTTCACTGAAGTGACGTTAGACGAATGGCAGCAAACCATCGCAGTCAATCTCACGGCCCCATTTTTTCTAATGCAGCATTTTGCTCCTCAAATGCCGCCCGGATCCAGTATCGTCAATATTCTTTCGATTGCGGCAAACCGCGCCTATCCAAACTGGAGCGTTTATTGCGCCAGCAAGTTCGGACTCGATGGATTGTCTTCAGCCGTTCGCGAAGAATTGCGCTCCCGTAAGGTGCGAGTGCTGAATATTTATCCGGCTGCGACGGACACCGACATTTGGAAGGCGGTCCAAGGGGAATGGCCGCGGGAGCGAATGGTTTCGGCAGCGGACGTGGCCAATGCCGTCGCTTACGCGATCAGCCAGCCTGCTACGGTCGCGGTTGAAAATATCATGCTCGGAAATTTGAGCGGCAGTCTGTAAAAACTGATTTTGTAGCGCGGCCAACAACCTCGCGCGGCATCCGATAATGCAAGGCCTTGGGAGTGACATCACGATCAACGTAATCGCATCCATCATTGCCTCCGGCATTTTGCTCGGTGCCGGTTTTCTGTGGGGAAAATATCGGGAACGACAGCGCTTCGGAAAGCGGTTGGAAGAATACGACTTTTATCCTTACACCGTGAACCGTGAAAACTTTCCAGAATTTAATCTGAAGGACTTTCGGCTTGGGATGCATTATTTCTTGAAGAATGTCGATCCCACGGCCGCGCGACAATTGATATTTATTGGCGAGCAAAACAACGTCCGCAACCAGCTCGAACCAGCCGAACAGAAGGTCTATCAGCGTCTTTTTGCTAAATACGACGGCAAACGAATTGCTGATGACACGAGTGAGTATCTCGAGAACTTCGCCAAACTTGTCCGGCTGATCGGGAAATCATTTCCCAACATCGGAATCGAGATTCTACTTCACGACCTTTCTAATCCATCACATTCGCTTGTTGTCCTGGAAAACAACGTGACACCAATCTCGTGATCGACTTAAAAAAACGACAGCTGCTAAATGAAGATAAGCTGAACTATGAGCTTAACCTCGGGGCTCGCAAATTTAAGTGTACTACCATCCCAATTATCCGGAAGGAATACGGCGTGGTCGGGGCTATCTGCATCAATGTCGATGCCAATTACTTGACTGAAGAGGTATTGAGTAGCGCTGAAAAAGTGCAGGCGTTCTTCACAACATTTACCCGGACCGATATGCGGATCGACGAAAATATCTTAAGTCGTGACGAATACGCCAAAGCCTTGAAAGGTAAACGTCACTTCAGAGATGAACGGTTTTAGAAAGATCGAGCTCAATCCGCCTGTCATTCCGAGCGGAGTCGAGGAATCTCTTACTATTCCTCGGAAAATAATGAGAGATGTCTCGACTTCGCTCGACATGACAGAAAACCCAGATGAGCGCTCCACGGCGGTCGAAGGTAAGCGCCACTTCAAAGACGAGCGATTCTAATCGATTAATGCGTT
>QHNU01000319.1 GCA_003218525.1 Verrucomicrobiota bacterium | reverse complement strand
TTCTCCGTTCGAGTCCGCTCTGCCGAAGCGAAAGAAGCGTTCGCGGCCTTCATTGAGAAACGTAAGCCGAACTTCGATGCCGTCTCGGAACCAAAAGCACGCGCGGCTTAACAAAATCTGAAATGTCGCGCTTCAAAAACTTGAGAACGAAATAAGAAATCAAAACATGAAAACTGCTACACAGCCACAAACTTCCAAATCAACGCGCCCATCAAGCGCAAAGTCGGTCGGCCGCTTATATTATCTCGAAGCAAGCGGCGGCCGGATTCATTCAGTCAATGCCGATGGATCCGATCGAAAAGTCATTGTCAGCGGAGCTCGAATCCCTGATGGCGTCGTCGTCGATCTTGAAGCCGGACACATTTACTGGACCAACATGGGCGTTCCGAGCAAGAACGATGGTTCGATCGAGCGCGTCGATCTCGACGGTCAAAATCGCGTAACCATCATTGGCGAAGGCGAGACGTTTACACCGAAGCAGCTCCATCTGGAGAAGAAGAGCGGCAAGCTTTACTGGTGCGACCGCGAAGGAATGCGCGTGATGCGCGCGAACCTGGATGGTTCGAACATTGAAACTCTGGTCGACAGCAGTAAGGGCGACCCGCGGCCGGGCACCGATCAAACAAAAATTTGCGTTGGAATCACCGTTGATCCAGATCGCGGGAAAATTTATTGGACGCAAAAAGGGCCGGAAAACGCCGGCAAGGGCCGCATCTTCCGCGCGAAGATCGACATCCCGAAAGGCGAGACGCCGGCTGATCGCACTGACATAGAAGTGCTATTCGACGGTTTGCCGGAACCGATCGATCTCGAGCTCGATCTGAAGAATCGGCTCCTGTATTGGACCGATCGCGGAGATCCGCCGCGTGGGAACACAGTTAACCGCTCGTCGATTGATGCCGATTTCAGCAAACATCCGACACCTGACATTTTGCTTACGCATCTGGAGGAGGGAATTGGGATCGCTCTCGATTTCAAAGGGAACCGGATGTTCCTCACGGATTTAGCCGGCTCGATCTACTCGGCCAAACTCGACGGCACGGAAAAGAAACCACTGCTCGTCGCGCAAGGACAGATCACCGGCATCGCTTACGTAGAAATTCCGTAACCATCAACCATCAACAACTAACTATTAACTACTATGTCATACAACAAACCAATACGTCGCATCGCAATCGTTGGCGCCGGGGTCATCGGCGCCAGTTGGGCCGCTGAATACTTGGCGCGCGGAGACCGAACGCCGAAGCCAATCTGCGCAAATACATCGACGAAGCCTGGAAAGACCTTACGAACATCGGCCTTTCCAAAGGCGCGTCTCGCGATCGCCTCACGTTTACGACAGATACGAAAGAGGCGTTGTCGAAAGCGGACTTCGTTCAGGAAAACGGACCGGAGCGTCCCGATTTCAAGATGAAGTTGTTCGCGGACATGGATGATGCCGCTCCGATCGACTCAATCATCGCGTCGAGCTCGTCCGGAATCACGCCGAGCGTGATGCAATCAAAATCCAAGCACCCGGAGCGAATTCTTGTCGGACATCCATTCAATCCTCCGCACATTATTCCGTTAGTGGAAGTCGTGGGGGGGACGAAGACTTCGCCGGAAGCGATTCAACAAGCGATCGCGTTTTACGCATCGATTGGGAAGAAACCGATCCAATTGAAGAAGGAACTTCCCGGTCACGTTGGCAACCGGCTGCAAGCCGCGCTTTACAAGGAGATCATGTATCTGATTCAGCACGACGTGCTGAGCGTTGAAGATGCGGACGTTGCGGTTAGCTATGGACCGGGGCCCCGCTGGGGAGTGATGGGGCCGAGTTTGCAATGGCATCTCGGCGGTGGCGCCGGCGGCATCAAACACTT
Organism: Verrucomicrobiota bacterium; assembly: GCA_003218525.1. GTDB lineage: Bacteria > Verrucomicrobiota > Verrucomicrobiia > Chthoniobacterales > UBA10450 > AV69. The sequence continues at coordinate 755 of QHNU01000319.1, read as the reverse complement.
CATGGATCATCTGATGGATCCGCTGACGGCGATGATCAAAACTCTCGGCACGCCTGACGTTACGCCGGAGCTGAAGCAAACGATTGTCGAAGGAGTCTTGCGCGAAGCGGGGAATCGTTCAGTGGACGCGCTCGCACAGGAAGAGAACGAATTGCTCATCGGACTGTTGCGTTCACGCGCACAATCGGAAAACCGCACGACAAAGGGAAAGACGACACGCGCCGCGGCCTAAAGATCGACGCGGCCTAAGGATCGACAATGAACTCGATCTTTAACGATCCGGGCTTTTGGCACCGGTTGCAGTTCGGGTTCACGATCGTTTATCACTATTTGTTTCCGCAGCTCACCATGGGGCTCGCGTGGTTTCTGGTTTACTGGAAATGGCGCGCGCTCCGCACCGGCGATGATAAATACAACCAGGCCGTCCGATTTTGGGCCAAGATTTTCGGACTCAATTTTGCGGTCGGTGTCGTCACCGGCATTCCGATGGAATTCCAATTCGGAACGAATTGGGCGGACTTTTCCAAATACGCCGGTGGCGTCATCGGACAAACGCTGGCGATGGAAGGAATGTTCGCGTTCTTTCTCGAGAGCGCGTTCGTTGGGGCGCTGATCTGGGGCGAGAAACGATTGGGACCGCGCGGACATTTCGCTGCTGCAATCGCGGTTGCACTCGGTAGTTGGCTCTCGGGTTATTTCATTCTGGTCACGAATTCGTTCATGCAGCACCCGGTCGGTTATCAGATCGAAGCCAA
>QHNU01000169.1 GCA_003218525.1 Verrucomicrobiota bacterium | reverse complement strand
GTTCACGCCCATGCGGAATTCAATGCGGTGATCTTTTGGCACCCCGGCGTTTCGTTTACGGATGCCACGCTGTATCTCCGCGGCGCAGGCGACCGCGTTCACAACGCTCGGAAACTCCACCAGCATGCCGTCGCCCGTCAGTTTGACGATCCGCCCCTGATGCTCGGCGATTTTGGGATTAATCAAATCGGTCCGCAGCGTATCTAGTGCCGCGAGGGTGCCAGACTCGTTCGTACCCATGAGGCGGCTGTATCCAACTACGTCGGCGGCAAGGATGGCGGTCAGGCGACGTTCCATATTTTCGTGCGCGGTGCGAATAGCTCTTTCTACTTAGCCGATTAATTCGAGTATCTTCTGATACCGGGGCTGGTTTCGGAGTGGATCGAAGTCGGAGTCGTGTTTGATCCAGGCTTTATTCTCGTGATTGGCGTGCGGAATAAAGTCCTCCAGCAAGTCAAATGCTGCCTCAGCTTCCCCAAGCCGCGCATAAATGCAGGCTGCGTTGTATTGGGTAAGAGCGTCGTCAGGATCAATGGCCAGGGCCCTGGCTAGCCATTCCTTGGCGCGGTCAGTTTCACCAAGAGTGACGAGTGCGCTGGCGCCGAGGTAGGCTGGGCGTGGATTTTCCGGATGCACGTTGAGCTCCTGTTCCGCACGCTCGATGCCTTTTCGGGCAGCATCTTCTCCCTCGGCGTCGCGGCCCAACGAACGATAAATCTGCCGCAGTAGGATCAAGCTTTGAAAATCGTCCGGCTTAATTTCTGCCGCGCGCTCGAAAAGCGCCGCTGCCCGCTCAAGCTTACCCTCGGCGAAACAGGCACGAGCATAGAAATAGTGTCCTTCGAATGAATTCGAATCGAGGGTGATTGCCTGCTCGAACTCCGCCATCGCATCCTGGTATCCCTGCTGAAGTGAAAGGGCGAGGCCCCGGGAGGCGTGCGCCTCGGCCAGCCCGCTGTCCAAAGCCAATGCCTTGGCGCTCGTGGCCAAGATGCCGTCCATCTCAACAGGGGCATTGTAGTGCAAGAAGAGAAAGGAATCGCAATCAGCGATCCCAGCGTAGGCTCGTGCATAAAGCGGGTCCAACTCCACTGCCTTGGCAAACATCCGCCGCGCCAGCTGGTAGTACGATTTCGAGTGCCGATGCAAAAACTGTCGGCCTCTGAGATAATAGGTATAGGCTTCGACGTTGCCCGTCGGCGTCTGCCCAATGGACTTCTTCTCTTGCGGCAGGAGCTTGACCCTTAACTGCTCCACAATCGCGTGAGTGATCTCGTCTTGAATGGCGAAGATGTCGGTTAGGTCCCGATCATAGCGGTCGGCCCACACGTGCCCGCCGTCTTTTCCATGGATGAGCTGGCCGGTAACCCGCACGCGCGCCCCGGCCTTCCGCACGCTTCCTTCCAGAATGAAGTTGACGCCAAGGTGCTTAGCAGCTTGCGGCGCCTCCACAGTCTTGCCCTTGAAGGTGAATGCGGTGTTACGCGCCACGACGAACAACCCCGATACCTTGGAGAGGTCGGTAATGATGTCCTCGGTGATGCCGTCACTAAAATATTCCTGCTCAGGATCGCCGCTCATGTTAATGAACGGGAGAACGGCGATTGAGGGCCTTTCTTCCCGAGGCGCTGACCCTGCGCTGCCGGTTTCTTGGGTGGAGGGTCGATCCAAGGAAATGCTGTAAACGCGAATCGGACGTTCAATGTTCTTCAGTCGCCGCTCACCCATATCGTCGAAGATCAGATCCAGCCGCTTGCCGATGTGATCGCGCACAGCCTGGGAGACTGCGATTCCACCAATTGGGGCAATGCTCTCCAAGCGCGCGGCGACATTGACACCATCACCAAAAATATCTTCGCCTTGCACAATGACATCACCGACGTTAACGCCCACGCGGAATTCGATGCGTTCATCCGGCGGTACTCTGGCGTTTCGGTCTCGTATGCCACGCTGCAATTCGGTGGCGCAGGCGACCGCGTTCACGATGCTCGGAAATTCCACCAGCATTCCGTCGCCCGTCAGTTTGACGGTTCGCCCCTGATGCTCGCTGATTTTGGGATTAACCAAATCGCTCCGTAGCGTCTCCAGTGTGGCGAGCGTGCCGGACTCGTTCGCACCCATGAGGCGGCTGTAGCCAACTACGTCGGCGGCAAGGATGGCGGTCAGGCGACGTTCCATGTCGCGATAAGGTAAACCAAAGAACAGAGCTCATGTAGCCAAAAATCTCGTTCGGCAAATGCGGACTGCGGAATGGGCGGGTCCGAGTCAAATCTGGAAACCATTAAGCCAGGAATGCTTCTGATTATCTTCATGGATTCCTGGGTTCCTGATTCGATTTGGATGCGGAATTGCAGCCGATACGGGTGCCATTAAAGATGGCGTGGACAGAAATCCGCGATAGAGAGCAAGAAATAGTCAGAGATGTCTCCGGGCCGAGCCGGCCTGGCATATACGGTCGATCCGCCACTGGACGGATTCGCCATGGCGAACATGACAAAAAAGGGCTTAAGACCTTAGCGCGTGATGACGAATACGACATTCGCCGTTAGTCTGCCGTCAGACGCCGGAAGTTGAGTTTTCTTTAGAAATTTGGCACCGATCTTCTCAAGAGCTTTCTGCGATCGGATGTTGTTCTCCCCGACCACGAACAGAACCCGCTCCACGAAGCGAAAGGCGTGGTCGAGCATGAGAGATTTCAATTCGCGATTGTAGGTTCCACCCCAGAATGTCCGTTCCAGAAAAGTCCAGCCGATTTCCACTTCGCTTTTCGCCTCGTTCAGATTGCAGTACCTCGAGCTGCCGATGATCTGGCCAGACTTCCGGTCAATTATCGCAAACGCGCCTTTCGATTCCATCGCCCCATCGAAGTAATTCTGAAAGACCTCTCTCGTGTAGCGGTCGCTCTCTGGATGCTGTTCCCAAATGAGCGGGTCACCAGCGGCTGTAAAAAGCGCGTCAAAATCCTCCCGCATCAGCGGACGCAGCTTGATCAGGTTTCCAGGCAATATTGGTTGAAGATCAAAGCTCATCTGCGGCTTCGCGTATGGCAGCCAAATTATAGTAAGAGATGTCTCCGCTTCGGTCGACATGACAAAGAGGACCTCGACATGACAAAGGGTGAAGAATGAAGAAAGAGACGGAGCGGGGAAGCTGATCCTCCTTCGCTGGAACGCTTCCGTCTCGTTGTTACGACGTGACAAGCCGGCGCGACAAGAAGTGAAGTGCGCTCGTCAGCGCGTGACGATCGTAGAGTGGTGTTGGGAATTGGTCGAGGACAGGACCGAGAGTTTCTTTAGCCAGATTAGTTCGCACGCGCCGTTTCCGGTATCAGTACGACTGAGGGAGCTGCGCCAGGTCCTGAAGTTTGGGGCGGTCGCTTCGACCAGATCTCCGTCCAAATGCACGAGTGCACCCGTGCGCAGCGATTTGCACTGCGATGCAAGCGCTGGCGTCGATGGGATGACGTGCATGTTCGTGCTGTGAGCGATGATTTCCTCCTCCGAAATGGGTGGCGGCATTTTGTATTCGAACCAGTAGAAACGCATGCTTTGCGTGATGGCGATTCGATCGAGCACGCGTTGATCCGACATCGGACCCCAGCCAAGCACGAGATCGACGGGCACGAGCGCGGCTTGTCTGTCGTACCGATAGATTTTTCGATGGAGAACGCGGGCGTCGAGCGCGAGATGGGCGAGCGGTTTCAAATTGAAGTTGCCACAAGTAATCGGTGAATCCGTGATCGATGTTTGCTCCGGTTCGGACGAAATCAAAACGCCGGGCGAGTAAATGATCGGCCGATGGGTGTAATTCCAGGCGAGAATTGTGGCAAGGATAACTAACAGGAGAGCGAGCGTTTTCATCGAAGTGGCTCGGGGTTGAGGGAGCAGGCGGCGGGCCGGAACGCGGAGAACTGCGGATTGTATCTCAATCGTTCCCACGATGTTCGACCGCTACCTGCGCGGCTTACCGGACATGTCGCTCGCCCCAGTCACTCCATTGCGGAGTGAAGAAGTGTGGAGCGCGGAGCGATGTCAGAGATCGGATGTCAGGCTGTCAGATTTTCGCTGCCATATTTTATGGACGGATGGGAGGATGAATGGCGTGAACATCGCACGAGTGATCCTGTCTCACTCGACATGACGTCACCACACATCACAACTGTTCTCCGAAAGAGACTGAAAAAGCCGTTGAAGCGGCGTCGATGCTCCATCCGTGAGGTTAGTCGCGGCTATTTCGGGACGGAGTCTATTTGGACATCGGTAGTAGAGTTATTGATCTTCGGGATTCTTGTCGTGATCGTAATCTGGCCAATGATCAACGCGGCAGCCGCGATCCGCGCGCTTCTGCTTTGACGAAACAGAGAAGTTAGCAGTTGAAATTGGAGTCGCTCCGGAGGTAGCGACTACGCGTGGGTGGTCGGAAGTTAGAAGTCGGAAATCGCGCAGCCGACAGCGCGACCGATTAATAATAAGAGATGTCT
>QHNU01000168.1 GCA_003218525.1 Verrucomicrobiota bacterium | reverse complement strand
GGCGGATTCACGCATTCGGCTTGTCGCTGGGCTCGGAAACCCGGGCCCGGATTATGCCGGGACTCGTCACAACATCGGCTTCGCCGTGCTCGATTTCTTCGCACAGAGCGCCCGGACTGTGTTTGAGCGACAGGCAAAATGGGACGCCGCCATTGCTCGAACTGGCGCCGCCCTTTTGATGAAACCGCTTACGTTCATGAATCGAAGCGGAAGCGCGCTCGCAGCGGTGGCAGATTTCTACAGGATCGGCCCAGCTGAAATTCTCGTGGTGGTGGATGATTTCGCGTTGCCCTTGGGTCGATTGCGCATTCGAGAAAGCGGCGGCCCTGGCGGTCACAATGGGTTGGAATCTGTGATCGTGAGTTTCGGCAGCGAGGATATCCCACGGTTGCGACTGGGAATTGGGGAGGCGCCGGAGCGCGCCTCGGTCGATTACGTGCTTTCACCGTTCTTCGAAGAAGAGAAGCCGAAGGTGAACGCGATGATCGAACGCGCCGCGAAAGCCATTAAATGGGCCGTTGACAATGGAATAACATCCGCGATGAACAACTTCAACAAAGCTGAAGAATCATGATGAATCGTTACGAAGCGCTCTTCGTGCTGAATACGCAGGGAAAAGACGACACCGTCAAAGACGTGGTCGACCGGCTGGAATCGGAGTTTGAGAAGGAGGGGGCAAAAATCGAGCAGGTGCAGAGAATGGACAAACGGCAGTTCTCTTATCAGGCTGGCGAACTCGATAGTGGATTTTATGTGAACTTTGTTTTTGACGCCGACCCGCAACTAATTTCGAAATTGCGCTCGAAATTTAAGCTCGACCCTGAAGTTTACCAGCAACACTACCAGCGATTAAAACCCAAGAGCGAGAAGCGATCGCGCGCAGAGGAACCGAAAAAAGTCGCCCCCGGAAAGTAAGTCCGTTAAAACCGGATCATGGCCAGTTTTAATAAAGTTATCCTGCTCGGAAATTTGACGCGCGATCCCGAGGTGCGCTACACGCCAAAAGGCAGCGCGGTCGCGGATCTCGGCATCGCAGTCAATCGGCAATACACCCTTGAGAACGGTGAAAAACGCGAAGAAGTCACGTTCGTGGATGTGACCTTTTGGGGAAGGACCGCCGAGGTGGCGGGGGAGTACCTGAAAAAAGGACGCCCTGTTTTTATTGAGGGTCGGCTTCAGCTCGATACATGGGATGACAAACAGTCCGGACAAAAGCGAAGCAAGCTCAAAGTCATCGGTGAGACGATGCAGATGCTCGGCAGCCGTGGTGGGGCTGCCGATATTGGAGATGAAGGAGATCGCCCGGCGCGCTCGGCCAAACCGACCGCAGCGCCAAAACCCCCTGGGCCGTCTGAACCGGACGACGACGAGATTCCGTTTTAATTCATAAATAATCTCGCGATCGCCGCGAGAGACGCAGTGGCCATGGGCTCTGCGTTTCTCGCTGGGCCCGGTAAGAGAATCTCCGACGTGTATTAAAAATGAATTCCACGGAAGCTTGTATTGCACTCAACATGCTTCCAACCATCGGGCCGGTGCGGCTGCGTAAGCTGCTGCAAGTGTTCGGTTCACCGGAAAACGTACTCGCCGCGAAACGAGACCAATTGCGATCGATCGAGGGCATTGGACCGGAGGTCGCCCAGCAAATTGCAGCATGGGAATCGCTCGTCGATCTTCCTGCGGAATTGCAACGGATTCGCGAGTTCGGCGTCGAAGTAATTACCACGGAATCAGAATATTATCCAAAATCCCTGAGCGAGATCCATGCGCCACCAATCGTGCTCTATGTCTGGGGTGAATTGTGTGAGCGCGATCATCACGCCATTGGCATCATCGGATCGCGGCGCACGACGCATTACGGAAGCGAATCGGCCAAGAAACTTGCCTATCAATTGGCTTACGCCGGGCTCACTGTGATCAGTGGCCTCGCCCGCGGAATAGATACCGCTGCGCATCAAGGCGCCCTTGCGTCCAAGGGGCGCACCATTGCAGTTATTGGCTCTGGATTGGCGAAACTGTATCCGCCGGAAAACGCCGGGTTGGCCGAGAAAATTCGCAACGGAAACGGTGCGATTGTGTCCGAGTTTTCAATGGAAATTGAGCCTGATCGTCAAACCTTTCCTATGCGCAATCGAATCATCAGTGGCTGGAGTCAGGGAATTCTAGTGGTGGAAGCTGGCTTAAACAGCGGTGCTTTGATCACGGCCTCGCAGGCGATTGAACAAGGCCGATCCGTTTATGCGGTGCCCGGTCATATTAACGCGCCGAGCGCAATGGGGTCAAACCGGCTCATTCAACAAGGCGCGAAATTGGTCATGGACGCCTCCGATATTCTCGATGATTTGCAGATTTTGTTACCGGAAACAAAAATTGTCCCGACTCTCGCCGGGCGGCCACTCCCCGAGCTCTCCGAGTCCGAGCGCAGTGTTTATGATGCAATTGATTCGAGCGAAACCCGGATCGACACGATTGCGACCAAATGTAATTTGCCAACCGCCGCTGTCTCTTCTACCCTCCTGCGCCTCGAGCTGAAGCGGCTCGTTAAACAATTGCCAGGAAATTATTTCGTTAAACTGGCGTAATTCGTCCGCAACGTGCTGCTCGTGTAATTGAGGCGAGACATGTCTAAGTCGTTGATTATTGCTGAAAAACCGAGTGTCGCGAGCGATTTGGCCCGTGCTCTCGGTGGCTTCAAAAAGCAAGACGATCACTTCGAAAGCGATCGTTATGTCTTGTCCTCTGCCATTGGCCATTTGGTCGAGCTGGCGTTGCCAACGGAGCTCGATCTGAAACGCGGGAAATGGAGCTTTGCGAATTTGCCGATTATCCCGGATAAATTTGAGCTGCGGCCGATCGAAAAAACAAAAGCGCGTTTTAATTTACTCAAGCGTCTGATGAAACGCGAGGACGTGACCGAGCTGATCAACGCCTGTGATGCTGGCCGGGAAGGGGAACTGATTTTCCGGTATCTGGTCAAATCGGCGGGAATTAAGAAGCCGGTTCGGCGGCTGTGGTTGCAGTCAATGACTAAGGAGTCAATTCGTGAAGCGTTCCAGCATCTGCGGGCAGATCAGGAAATGATCCCACTCGCGCAGGCCGCGGTCTGCCGTTCGGAAAGCGATTGGCTGGTTGGGATTAACGGGACTCGGGCGATGACGGCGTTCAACAATAAGACCGGCGGGTTTCAACTTACGCCTGTTGGTCGCGTGCAAACGCCGACGTTGGCGATTCTGACCGAACGCGAAGAGAAAATTCACGCCTTCAAACCGCGCACGTTCTTCGAGATATTTGGCGACTTCGATGTCGCCGCTGGAACCTATCGTGGCCGATGGTTTCGCGAAGAGTTCGCCAAAAACGGCGATGAAGACGCACGGCCGGAACGGATTTGGTCGGCGGAAGAGGCGGAAGAAATCAAGGCGCGATGTCAGCAGAAGACCGGGATCGCGACGGAGGAACGTAAGCCGACGACCCAGGCGCCGCCCTTGCTTTACGATTTGACCAGTCTTCAGCGCGATGCCAATGCGCGCGGCTTCAGCGCCAAGCGAACGTTGCAAATAGCGCAGCAACTTTACGAGAAGCACAAGGCTATCACTTATCCGCGCACCGACTCACGTTATCTCCCGGAGGATTACCTAGGCACGGTTAAGGGGACTCTGAGCAAAATTAAAGACGCAACCCTCGGGCCGCACGCGCGCGCGGTGCTCGACAAAAATTGGGTCAAGCCATCGAAACGAATCTTTAATAACGCGAAGATCTCCGACCACTTCGCCGTCGTCCCGAGCGGTGAAATACCCCGCGGTTTGGACGAATATCAGCAGCGCATCTACGACATGATTGTGCGCCGGTTCATCGCAGTGTTTTTCCCGGCCGCGCAATTCGAAGTGACCACGCGGATCACACGCGTCAACGGAGATGCCTTTAAGACCGAGGGCAAAATTATTAAGGAACCGGGCTGGCTTGCGATTTACGGGCGCGAGGCGGCGAACGGCGACGACGAGGATGCGCTGGTCGAGATCGCGCCAAACGAATCGGCCCGGGTCACCGTCATTGAGATCAAGCAGAATGAAACAAAGCCGCCGGCGCGCTTCAATGAAGCGACCCTGCTCTCCTCTATGGAAGGTGCAGGCAAACTCGTCGAAGACGAGGAATTGCGTGAGGCCATGATCCAGAAGGGACTCGGCACTCCAGCCACGCGCGCAGCGATCATTGAGGGGTTGATCCACGATGGCTATGTCATTCGGCAGGGCCGTGAACTGATCGCGACGGCAAAAGGAATGGCGCTCATCACTCTGCTGCGGGGGATTGGCGTATCCGCTCTCTGTTCGCCGGAAATGACCGGGGAATGGGAATTTAAGCTCAAACAAATCCAGAACCGCGCAATGCAGCGCAGCGATTTCATGTCGCAGATCAAGGAATTCACGCGCGACATCGTCGATAAGGCCAAATCGTTCGAGGGCGACAGCGTCAGCGGGAACTTCGAGACCCTTGAAGTGAAGTGTCCAAAATGCGGCGGCGGTCCATTTGACGAGGATTACCGGACGTTTCGTTGCCGTACCTGCGAACTGATCGTCTGGAAGACAATGGCCGGGCGTTTGTTTGATGGTGAGGAAGTCCGCACCTTACTCGAGAAAGGCCACATTGGTCCGCTCGTTGGCTTTCGCAGCAAAATGGGGCGGCCGTTCTCCGCCATAGTCAAACTTGGTGACGATTTCAAGCAGCAGTTCGATTTCGGGGAAAATGGCGCGGACTCGATCGTAACGATCGATCGGGAACGTCACGAAGAAATCGGGCTCTGTCCGCTCTGCCGGGAGGGCAAAGTTTTTGCCTTGGAGAATTCCTACACCTGCGAACAAACACTCGAAAAACCGCCTCGTTGCACATTTCGAATTAGCCGTGTCATTCTACAGCGCGAGATTCCGAAGGAGCAGGTCCAGAAATTGATGGACGCCGGAAAGACGGATCTCCTACCGAAATTCATATCGAAAAAAGGTCGGGCCTTTTCCGCTTATCTGAAACTGGAAAACGGGAAGGTCGGCTTCGAATTCGAGCCGCGGAAACCTCGCGTGACCAAGCCACGCTTGAA
>QHNU01000054.1 GCA_003218525.1 Verrucomicrobiota bacterium | reverse complement strand
ATCGGTGGGGTCATTGCCCCGGGTCTCGAGGCCATGACAAATTTTTTGTACGATCGCACCGCGCTCCTACCGCGAATTTCGCTACGCGAACCACGGCGGGCTGTCGGAAAATCGACGTATGAAGCGATGTTAGCTGGCGCAATTTTCGGTTATCGTGGACTTGTCCGGGAGATACTTGGGCGAATTGTAGGAGAGCAGTTTCCAAAGACGCGGCTCCACGTGGTGGCAACGGGAGGATATGCAAAGTTGATTGCGCGGCAGCTTCCAGAAGTGGAAGCAGTCCACGAGAACTTGACGTTGGAAGGCCTGCGATTGGTCGGCTGCATGAATGAGCGACCGTGACGCAGGCGGTGTTTTGCCGTTCGAAATTTCCAAAAGAACTCCGAGAAGTTACAAAATTAGCTTGTCAGCCTTGGGATGCAGGGCTTCTATGCGTCCTGGCATGAAAATTCAAAAATGGGCGGCCATTGCAGCGCTAGCCTTCGGCACTATTGCGGCCAATGACGTCGCTCCCACCAATGCTGAACTGGAGACGATGTACGACAAGGCCTTCCGCGCGTTTGATGCGGCCAATTACGTTCAGGCCCTAAAAGAGCTGGATGCAATCGATGCTCGCAAACCTGACCTGGCCGCCTCGCAGAATCTCCGTGGCGTCATCTATATGCGTCAGGGATTGTACGACAAGGCGGAGGCCGCGCTCTTGGAAGCGGGGCGACTGGATCCAAAATTTTGGAATGCCCGATTCAACTTGGCCGAGATTCCGTTTTTGAAAAAAGATTGGGCGGACGCGCGGAAACGGTTTCAAGATTTGCTCACGAGCAACGCGGCCGAGCTGCGGGGTGAGGCGACTCAGCTGATCCAGTACAAGATCTTGCTCACTTATCTCTTCCAGGGGAACGACACCATGGTCGATTCCATTCTCGCCAAGTTTGAACTTTCACCTGATACCCCGGCAGTTCATTACGCCAACGCCGCCATCGCGCTTCAGCACCAAAATGTTCCAGATGCCAAAAATTGGATGACGGCGGCGGAAAAAAATTTCTCGCCGCAACTGAATAAACTTTTTGCTGAATCGCTCTTCGAAGTCGGCTGGTTGGAGAAGTTACCGGGACAACAACGCGCGGCCCTGCAGTTATCGACACCGGAAGAACGGGCCGCGAAAGCCAAAACGGTACTCCGCTCACTGTTCGAGCAGGCTCAACAAGCTTACGAACAGCGCGACTTCGCCAACGCGGCGAAGCTGGCCGAGCAGGCCGATGCGGCCGAGCCAAACCAACCTTCGATTCTAAATTTGCGCGGTGAGATTTTGCTCGAACAACAGAATTTCGAAGAGGCAGAAGGGTTTTTTAAGAAAGCCCTCAAAGTCGATTCAAAATTCCGCGAAGCGCAGTTTAACCTGGCCGATGTCCCGTTTCGTAAGAAGGAATATGCGAAGGCGCGTGATCGATTCGAGTCGCTGTTTAGACAGACGCCCGGCGGTGACAAAAATCAGGCGTCCCAGCTGATTAAGTTCGAGATCTTCATGACTTATCTGCTTGAGGGCAAAGATAGCCGCGCCCAGAAAATGATGGAGCAGTTCCAATTCAGCGGCGACACGCCCGCACTTTATTATGCTCAGGCCGCCTGGGAGTTCCAGCACAGCAACGATGACAAGGCAAACGATTGGATTGCTTCCGCTCGAAAAATTTATCCGCTGGCCGCGAACGCAGCTTACGGATCGGGGTTTTACGATCTCGGCTGGCTGAAGAGTGCTGCAGCAATCTCTTCCCCCACACCTGGCGCGGCCGTCGATGCGGCTGCGATCGCCTCCGCTCAAAACGAATCTTCCGGACCAGCGGTTGAGCCGAGCCCGATCCCTGGCGTCGAAACCAAGGCGGGAGAGGAGAGTCCGGCCCAGTTCTCAGTCGCGCAAGCCGCTGCTCCTTCGCCAGTCCCGGGAGTGGAAGCAACGACCGCGAGTCCTCCCAGTGAACCGCGCGCCAGCGAAGTACCGGCGAATCCAATTGTGACGGTCGGTGGCAGCGCCGCGAGGTTGGCTGGAATGACCGGCAGCGCTGCCCGACCCGAAGATGTTCCCGCTTCTCCATCTGTTGGGGTTTCTCCTACTAGTGAAGTCCCATCGGCCACACCAAGCGTGCAGATGCCAGCAAGCTCTGCGCCGGTGAATCTTCCAGCTATCGCCGGTGTGCAGGCTTCTCCTGCGGCTGTCGCCAGTGCCAACACAGTTATGGCGCCCAGCAATGCTCAATCTAGTCCAGCGCAAACCTCGCCTGCTGTCGCGGCGCCCGCTCAAACGCCTGCCCCTGTTCTCGCGTCGTCCAAAGTGCCTGCAATCGGTCCGACAACGGGCGAGCGGCTCGATCGAATCACCGACCCGCGAACGCTGCTGTGGATGGCGCTATTGCTCGGAGGAATTGGAGCGCTGGCTTGGGCGATTTTGCCTTCTATTCGTCGCCGTTTCGCCGATGCGCAGGTCGGCCATCGACCAGCGCCGGCGACCGGCCCGGAGCTTTCAGGTCACGAAGATTCGACCGGCGGTACAATGACTCTCGCGCCTCGTCATTTGTCCGGAGGGCCACGGCAGGTTTCTTTACAACTGAAAGCCTCTGAACCCTCACTCCGTCGCGCGGTAATTCCGCTGGCGAAACGTGCAGCTGAAACACCGGTCGTTGCGGAGGTGGAACCAACTATCAATCGGTCTAACGGACAGGAGGAGTTTCTAGCTTCTTCTTTGGCGGACTTTTCTGAAACCTGCGTCGGGCCCGTGATTGAGCAGGAAACCGAAAGTCGTGAGCCGGTTCAGCCTTCCGAACTAGAAAAAGAATCGGAATTTGCCCCGACCCCGAGCGCTCCTTCTATCGTCTTGGATGAGACTAGCCCGGCGATCGCGGAAGAACAAACAGAATGGGTTTCTGAGCCGGTTTTCCAAGCCGAATCGGCGCCCGAATTTGTCATTCAGGAATCGGCGACCTACGAACCGGTCGCCCCTGAGGCGGCGATCGCACCAGCTGTCTTTCCGGAGGAGATCCCGGTTTCGGAACCACTCGTCGAGTCCCCCATGTCGGACGAAAGCGAACCGGTCTTACAGGGTCAGCCAGTGCCGTATCAAACGGTGATCTCCACTGAAGAACCGGTTGGTATCGGCGCATCGGAAGACGTCTATCAGTTTACCTCGGAATTCGCCGCAGAAACGGTCGCCGAAGCGCCTATCGACATCGCGATTGCCACCAACTCACCGCAAGACGATTTAGCCTCACAACCAACAACAACCGAAAACATGCCTGAAACACTCCAGACTCCAACCGCTCCCGTCATCCGGACTTCCGCTGGCGGAATTACACCTCAGTCCGTGCATGCTGCAGCGCCCGGCTCCCAAGCAGGGCCCGCGACGGGCATGCAAACGGCCGTGCAAATCACACTCTCGTGTGAAATCGCGTCCATGCAGCTGACGCCAACGTTTAAAATGGGCGCGTTGCAATTGCGGCCCGTTTCAAAAGTGGTAACCATGCGCCTGGCACCAGCCCAGCAGCCGCAACCGGCAATGAACCTGCAGGTGAACTTTGAAATCGCAAAGGTTCAGCCTGCGCCAAATAGTCTCGGCCAAATGCGGTTGAATCCCTCACAGCAGCAGAAGCCTGCTACGCTTGCGAGCCCGTCCTTTAACATTGCCGGGCTGCAAATCGTGTCTGGATTTGAGGGCGCTCCAGTGCAACTGACGCCATCACAACAAGGTCAGGCTTCGGTCCATGTCACCGCCGCTTTCCAAATCACGACCGTGGAATTTTCGCCTTCGTTTGATATTTCCGCGATCATTTTGAATTCGAGTTCCAAAACGGTTTCGGTTCAGTTGCCAGGGGCCGGTGCCACTGCCCTTGAGAACGCCCCCGTTTTCGAAATCACCAACGTCCAACTGGCAAACAACGGCGAAATTGCGATGCTTCAATTGAATCCGCTCGGGCCGCGCCGCGGATAAGCAAATCGCGAAGATTCTGAAAAGCCGCGCCGGGAATTCGGCGCGGCTTTTTATTTTCTTTTCAACAGCTGCGCTCGATTCAGTGACCGCACGGCCGGAACGACAAATTCGCCGCTTTTACGAATGAGTTTGCCGTCGAAATAGATTTCGCCGCCGCCGTACTCACGCCGCTGGATATTCACCATATCCCAATGGACTTGGCTGCGGTTTCCATTGTCGGCGGTTTCGTAGGCCTGCCCGGGAGTGAAATGAAAAGAGCCGGCGATTTTTTCGTCGAACAAAATGTCGCGCATCTGATGCAAGATGTACGGATTAAATCCGAGCGAGAATTCGCCGATATAGCGCGCCCCCGCGTCGGAATCGAGTACTTCGTTCAGCTTTTTCGTCTCGTTACTGGTTGCTTTAACAATCTTCCCATCTTCGAACTCCAGCCGAATGTTATCGAAGCCAGTTCCTTGATAAATGGTAGGCGCGTTGAAGGTCACGAACCCGTCGACCGATTCGCGCACGGGAGCGGTAAAAACCTCGCCATCGGGAATATTACGATCACCCCCGCATAGCACCGCCGGGATGTTCTTGATGCTAAAGCGCAATTCTGTGCCTGGGCCGCGGATTTCCACTTTATCGGTTTTTTCCATCAGCCTTTTCAATGCCTTCATCCCTGGCGCCAGTTTCCGGTAATCGAGTGAGCAAACCTCGAAGAAAAAATCTTCGAATGCTTCCGTGCTCATACCTGCGAGCTGTGCCATGGCCGGCGTGGGCCAACGCAATACTACCCACTTTGTTTTCTGCACGCGCTGGTCTTGCACTGGCCGCATTTTCCTTGCGATCAGCTTCATCCGGTCAGGCGACACGTCGGACAGCTCGGTAATATTATGGCTGCCCCGAATGGCGATGTAGGCGTCCATCTGTTTCATTCGCGCCAGCTCGTGCTTAGCTTGGAAATTCAGCTGGCTATCTTCGGCCTCCCCCGCCAGCTCCCGGCTCACCGTCGCCCGTTGCAATTGCACCAGCGGAACGGCGCCACGTTTTCGCGCCGCGCGAATGAGGGCGATCGTCATCTCATCTGGAGCGTCAAACGTTTCGATCAGCACCTTCTCGTTGCGTTTTAGTTGAGTGGAATACCCGGTCAAGATGTCGGCCAGTTTGTCGAAACGATCGTCACGCATAAGGCGCTATGATTCCACCGCTCCCGTCCGTTGCAACTGCCGAGACTCAGCTGGTCAGGACGAAGCGCGCTGCGAACGCGCCATCAAAATGATCACGCCACGGTAATATACTCCGCGCATGCTCGATTTTAAGTGTCGGAAGCTCGTGAACGAAACGTTCGATCAGTTTCTGATTTTCTTCACGCTCGAGGCTACAGGTGCTATAGACGAGCACTCCCCCGGGGCGCAGCAGCGGAATCACTGCGGCAACAATTCTGAACTGTTGCCCATGCATCTCTCCGAAATCTGCCGGCTTTAGCCGCCAGCGGACATCGATTCGCCGCCGCATAACCCCGGTATTCGTGCACGGCGCATCGACCAGAATTTTGTCGAACTGTTTCGGTCTTAAAACCGCCGGGGACTCGTCGTGCAGCCAGTCGTGTTGGATGACGTCAGTGTGAGCAGCGCCCAAATGACTTAAATTTTGGCGCAACCGCTTGAGTCGCCCCGCATCGCGATCGCATGCCACAATGCTCGCCATATTTTTCGTGATCGCAGCCATATACGAAGTTTTCCCACCCGGAGCTGCGCAGGCATCAAGGATCATTTCACCTGATTGCGGTTCGAGCAGATCAACCGCTACGGCGCTGCTTGGATCCTGGACATAGCAATCACCCCGCGCGATCGCGGTCTCCGGCAGCCCTTCGGATTCGACGAAGAGCGAATGTGCTGAAATCGGGCGCGCCATCGGATTGTTCTCGAGAAAATCCTGGCGCCTGATTCGGAGGGTATTGATCCGTGCATAAATCGGTGGAGCGGTGTTGTTCCAACGACAAATTGCGGCGGCGGAATTTTCACCAAAAGCTTCACGCCACCGCAGCACGAGAAATTCCGGGTGCGACTCGCGGATGTGCAGCGGCGCCCCGGCCGCCTCGCTCTCTAAGCGATCGCGCTCCCTGGCCGCATTCCGCATCATGGCATTGACCAATGGACGGCGATGAGGCGAGGCGAGCTCGACCGTCTCAAATACCGCCGCGTGCGCTGGTGTACGGAGGTGAAACAGTTGATAGAGGCCAAGTCGAAGCAGATCTCGGGATAGGTTGTCGATAGCGGAGTTCCGCAGCTGGCTAATGAAAAAATCGAGCAACGTAAGGTTGCGCAGGACCCCGTAAAACAGTTCCTGGGCAAAGCCTCGATCCGACTGTGACTGCCCACTCGGCAGAATCAACCGCTGCACAATGCTGTCGGCGAACTCGCGGCTCTTTCGCCAGCGCTTCAGCGCATTCAGCGCCAGTTGACGTGCGGCCGAACGCGCCATTCGTGCATGTATTATCCCGGTTTAACCGGCGGACGGCCGATGGAATGATAATGAAAGCCGACCTTCGCCATCGTGGCCGGGTCAAAAAGATTGCGGCCGTCGAAAATAATCGGGGTGGTCATTTTCTCTTTTACCACCGTGAGATCGACGTTCGTGAACTCCGCCCACTCTGTCGCAATAACAAGCGCTTCTGCGTTTATCGCCGCCTCGAGCGGGCTTTGGCAAAAGCGCGCGCCTTTAATCGCACTAAGTTCGCAGGCACGCTCCATTCCTTTGGGATCGTAAACCGAAACATGGGCGCCCTCCCGCAACATGTCCGCGACTAGATCAATTGCGACGGATGAGCGCACATCGTCAGTGTCGGGTTTAAAGGTGAGTCCCCAAACGGCAATCTGCTTTTCGCGCAGCACCCAGAGTGTGTCGCGAATCCCTTTTAGAAAGCGATCTTTTTGTGCGGCATTGATGCGCTGCACTTCTTTCAACAGGGCAAACGGCACGCCCAGTTGATCGCTGATCGTAATAAAGGCGGCAATGTCCTTGGGAAAGCAGGAGCCACCGTAACCGATCCCGGCGTTGAGAAAGGGCCGCCCTATGCGGCGATCCATTCCGATTCCGTCGGCAACTTTTTCGACATCGGCGCCGCTCGCTTCACAAATGGCTGAGACAGCGTTGATGTAGGAGATTTTTAAGGCGAGAAAGGAATTGGCGGCATGCTTAATCAGCTCGGCGCTATTGATGTCGGTGACCAGAATGGGAGCCATGAATGGCTCGTAAACTTTTTTCATCACGTCGACGGCATGTTCGCTTTGCGCTCCGATCACGATCCGATCGGGCTGCATCAAATCGCTAACAGCGCAGCCTTCGCGGAGAAATTCAGGATTGCTAACGACATCGAACTTCGCTCGGTGTCGATTGTAGCGTTTGATCGATTCGGCTACTTTCTCGCCCGTTTTTACTGGAACGGTGCTTTTATCGACGATCACACGGTAGTCGGTCAGGACCCCCGCAATTTCGCGCGCTACTTTCTCGATGAAACTGAGATCGACACTTCCATCATGTTGCGGTGGAGTAGGAACGGCGATGAAAACAACCTGTGAATTCTCAACACCTTCCTTCACACTGCCAGTAAAGCGCAGCCGCTGGGCCGAAACGTTCCGATGAATGAGTTCTTCGAGCCCGGGCTCGAAGATCGGAACTTTGCCCGCGCGCAAAATCTCGATTTTTCGGGAATCGTTGTCGACGCAGGTGACGTTGTGGCCAACTTCGGCAAAGCAAGCGCCAGTGACGAGGCCGACGTATCCCGAACCGATGATTGAGACATCCATAAGCGTGGTATTCTTACCGAACGGACGGGAAGGCTACGCGAATTTGTCTTGTTCGCGATTAATTTTGACCCGCGCCACCCGGGTCAAAGTTGAAATTAAAGCCGAGCCTGGGAAATGCTTTCAACGTAAACGTTAGTAGCACGCCGTACTCTTTGACGCCTCCGTTGTCGCGCACCACCGCACCGAAGGAGGCGACCCAGCTCGAAAGATCGCGGTAGACGGCATAACGCTGCTCCTCCAGCACGCCGGTCGAGGCTTCATATTGTTCCGAGACCGCTACTCCCCAGTTGTCGTCGATGCGGTAGTAACCACCGAAAGTGAAGAGACTGCTATTAACGAAAAACGGATTCTCATTCAGGTAGCGGTGGCCCAAATTAATTTGCAGGTTGGCCACCGGCTGCACTCCTATAGTCGTGTTCACTTCAGTAAAGCCTTTGTCGAATGCCGGCACCTGGGAATCAATCGTCAGGTTGACCCACGGAAGCGGATTGAACTTGATCTTGTTGAACAAGTTGGAATAGGGGGTGCGATCGTAGGGATTGATAAAGTTGACGTCGAAATAGGTGTCCAGCTCAAACCAGGTAATGGTGGCGTCATCGCGACGCGTCTCGAGCCGATTGCGTAAGCCCAAACGCCAGATCGTCCAACGATCAATCGAATCGATTGACGTGAATTCGGGGAAATCGATCGGGAGTAATTTCGTAGAAGGTTGTAAGCGATCGAATTGAAGAATCGCTGTCGGATCAACGCCGCCATTAGAGACCCAGGAGAAGTTCGTAAACGGCTGAATAACATGACGCAGCCCGTCCAGACCAAAGGTGCGGCTTTGTGCGTCCTCCCACTCGCGCGAGACTTTAAAAGATGCTTCCACTCCGGCATTGAAAATCGTGCGGGTGGCGTCGCCATCGAGATGGAGCGGTTCGGTCACGGTAGGATCGGGCAAAGGAAACTCGCCGATGAGCGGATTAGTGTTCGGCGTGAAGAGGGTTCTTCCCAGATCGCGGGTTTGATTGTAATAGGTGGCGCGAAATCCGACTCGCGGCACAATGCTGAGCCAGCCGAAATAGGTATTTGGATAAAGAAGTTGATGGAAGGAATCGACTCGCCACGTGCCGTAATCTTCGAAACCGGAATTGCTGGCGAAATTTCGGTGCAGATCCGCAATTCCGGTCTCACCTTGATAGAAAATCGGGCTATCGAAAATCGGCGTCCGTTTCACGTCGAGCACCACTTCGGGCAGGCGCTCGGTTGTTTCGAAGAAACTATTGGCCTGGAAACGGGTGATGGCGGTAAGCGTATAAATGGGATCGGTTTTGGTAATCGCAATAACATTGTCCGGCTGTGGATTAATCCGGAACTCGCCCTGGTAAAAATCCTGCATGACGAAGGCGTCGCTTAATTTGGAGATATCAACGATTCCATAAATGTCCTTGGTGAAATTCGTCTGATCCTCAATGCTGACGCGGTAGCGGCTCGTCGGAACCGCCCCTCGGGGGAGGCTGGTGCGATTGATCTCGGGATTTTGGTCCTGAATGAAATAAGTCGTGAGTTTGGCGTGACTGCTGTCGTCTTTGCCGTAATTGACTTCTGATTCGAAGCCAATAGCTGGGCCACGCCGGGTTCGGTAATCCAATCGAACCCGCCCTTTGATTTTATCCGTGATGGGAAAGGTGACCTGCCCGAGCAGGGATGGCCCCCACGAGCTGAGATAGGCGGGCGAAATTGTGAAACTGAAGGCGTCGTTCAGCGATTGATACAAATAGGGCCACCAAAACACCGGCACTTTGCCAACGTAAAAGGTCACATTCTGAAAAATGACCCGATCGTTTTCGTAAACCCGAACCGTGTGAGCGCGAAAGTGAAAGTCCGGATTACTTGAATCGTCGGTCGTAAAATATCCGTTATTGACCAGATAATGGCCATCGGAAAAGGCCTGCAGTTTTTGTCCCCTTAGGAAATATGGATCGGAACTAGTGTGCAAAGTTTCGGCATGAATCTCCTTGGTATCGACGTTGTAAACGCCGCGTTCGGCGATGTAGAGGGTGGATTCGCGATAAATCCGCACATGACCTTCCGCGAACACTTCATGCGTTTTGGAGTTGTAGCGCGCCGAGTCGGCGTATATGTCGGTATCGCCGGTATGAATCGCGACATTGCCGTGTGCGATGGCGATCCCATCTTCGTACCGCGTCTCGCCACTGGAAGTAATTTCGATCGGTTGATTTTCCGGCGTTTCGAAGCCGACTGCGCCAGCCCGTTTGGCAGCAAGAAGGAGAAGAAAAAGAATCGCTGCCCGCGTTCGCATGGCGCGCCGCAAGGTATCGCACGCCAAAGTGGTTGCAAAGGCAAAAGGGGTAATCACGAGAGCGCTGACCGGTATTTCTCACGGTCGGAGCACAACGCAAGCCCCCCGATTTGCTGATTCACTCCACAGGCCAGAACGATCGCGCGTGATCCGCGAACCGGCTCGACTGATCCGGGCAAGCGCCCCGTTCGCAATCCTTGTACGGCAGCGATCACCTGCCACAGAACCGATGCTCCGATGCTGTCACCCAATGCCAGTTTTGGATAATATGCGCGCACATTCTCGCCGAGGGCCCGTCTCTCAGCTGCGTCAACAAACGTGCCGTTGGCGCTTCCAATACAGAATGAGGCACCTTTAAGGCCGAGACGTTCGAGTGTCCGCCGCAGTTTTGCGGACGCTTCCGCGCGTCGGAAAAAATTTGAGCCGGCATCGATTTTCTTAACTTCACAGCCGCTATCATTCCGGCTCAATAGAACTGCTCCGGCTCCCTCGCTCACGATCATTCCGCGTCCATTTTCCGGCGAGCGCGAGTTACGCAGCAAACGCCATTGCCGATAAGCTTCGCAAACAAGCGGATCAATTTCTTCCGCCGCGACAACGAGACACGTATCAACCTGCCCCGAAGCAAGCAAATCATCGGCCAATTTCAGTGCAAGAACACCGACTGCGCCGTCTCCGACAACGGTATAGGATGTGCCACAGATTCCGAGAATCGCAGCCAAATGACTCGCAGGCGCGTTGAAGACAGTTTCCGGGAAAAGGAGAGGGCTCGCGGACTGCGCGCCAGCCTTAACAATCTCACTGTAGAAGCGACGAGTGTAAATGACGCCTCCGTTTGAAATTGCGAAAACGAGCGCGCTCCGTTCGAGATTCGGAGCGACTTCGGCATCAGCGATTGCGCCAAGCCCGGCAGCAGCTGCGAAACGAGAAATGGCGCTGGCGCGACGCAGACGCGGATGCGGCGGCAGGTTTTTGGTGGCGTGGTCTGGCACACGATGCACGAGGTAGCTCGCGGCGTTGTGTTCGCTTTGCAGTTTCTCCAGTGGCGGACGCTCACCCGCGAGCAAACGCTCCCAAACTGAATCAACGCCGCTTCCAAGCGGAGTCACCCAACTCAGGCCGGCAATCCACGAACTCACATTTTGCGCAAAACGATACTCGCGTTCGTGCCCCCGAATCCGAACGAATTTGAGAGCACACAATCGAATTCCGCTTGCCTGGCTTGATTGGCAATAATGTTCAGTCGCAATTCGGGATCGCGGTCGCGAAAATTGATATTCGGAGGCAGGAGTTGGTGTTGAAGCGCGAGCAAACTAACAATCGCTTCGATCGCACCAGCCGCGCCCAGCGAGTGCCCCATCATGCCTTTGGTCGAGCTGATCGGAACGTCGTCAAACATTTGTTCGATCGCCTTGCCTTCGGCCGCATCGTTAAAAACGGTAGCGGTTCCATGGGCGTTAACGTACCCAATCCGGCCCGAGGTTAAGTCTGCCCCGGCCAGCGCTTGCT
>QHNU01000055.1:2145-2641 GCA_003218525.1 Verrucomicrobiota bacterium | reverse complement strand
GGAAGACTCGTCGAATACTCGCGCGGTCTTCGACCCTGCGGTGGTGGCCAATCTTGCCTCGAGCCTCTGGCGCGAATCGCCTTAGAGGCCAGTAATCCAGCAATAGCAGAACGAACGGAACCGTCACCAGCATCGGTTTTGACATCAGACCAAGCGCGAACCAGAGCAGAACAAGCAGGTAAGATGTAAACGAGGACGTGTGCACATATCGTGTGTAAGCGCTCAGCGTCAGCATGAAAAAGACGGCGCTTAATACATCTTTCCGTTCAGAAATCCATGCGACCGATTCCACATGCAGCGGATGAATTGCGAACAGCGCCGCGACAAAAGCGCTTTGCCACAAAGTGCCTGTCATTTGTCGCAGCACAAAAAACAGGAGGATGACAGCAAGCGTGTGCAACAGAACGTTGGTAAAATGATGTCCGGCTGGCTGCAGACCGTAGAGCTGGCAATCGAACATGTGAGAAATAATCGTGAGCGGATGCCAGTTACCACC
>QHNU01000055.1:0-2048 GCA_003218525.1 Verrucomicrobiota bacterium | reverse complement strand
AGGTAACGAACTGGTGGGCCACGGTCTGAGCGAAAATCAGCCAGGTGATGGCGGCGAGAGCAGCACATAGCACTAAAATTACCCCGAATTTCGGGATCGCTGTGCGCACAAAAAGCGGTTTCGCCATTTCTACAGACAAGCTCGACCATGTGTGGTCAGTATGTCCGCAAGTGTAATTCCCAACTCTCGATTTAGACGTCGTGTCCCGGCAACCGCAATCCGGTGCAAGAAGCAAATGTGATTCTCGGTGTTTGTTTCTTGCCACACCGGTTTGCGCATGAGCGTCAGTCCGCCGTCTGATTCCACAAGTGCGCCCCAGCCGCTCGGAACCTCCGAATCGCGGAATAACTCTTCAGGCAAAACGAGAAAAAACAAATTCGCGCATTGGTAGCGAATTAATTTGTCGAACTTGGTACAGTCGTAGAGACGATTTTGCAGTGTACGCACCTCTCGCAAAAGGCGTTCGTAACCGCGGTGACCGATCGTAGTGAAATCGTGCGAATCGAATTCAGAAAATAGGGAATCACCATTCCGCAAGTTCGGGTAGTGCGTGCGCAAGCGCGCTTCGAGAAGCTGACGACGTTCGCAAATCAGTTCGAGACGCTGGCGTGCGGCAACGCTCTGGCAATTGTTTCGTCGCAAATCGACGAGCGTTTGTTTGCATTCAAAGATCGCTGTCGATCCAATCTGTTTTGGCTGCGGCCGATAGGCGGCCACGTCGGCACGATACCGGCATTTTGGCAAGCTCACTTCCATCGCGCACGCGGAATACCCCTGCGCCTGCGCCCAAATCATAGCAAGCCGTTTTAAGCCGGCGTGTGCCGCCGTTTCGCTCCGGCAATTTAGCCGCGCAGCCATTGTATCAATTCCCGGCCCCAATAAGTGATAATGAAATCGGCGCCGGCCCGCTTCAGTGAAGTCATGATCTCGAGAACGGCCGCGCGTTCATCGAGCATGCCTTTCTCGGTCGCGTCTTTGATCAACGCGTATTCTACACTGACGTGATAGACCGCGGTCGGTCGACCAAAGCGCTCCCGAACCCGCCAGAGAATATCCAAGTAGGGCAAGGCCGGCTTCACCAAAACGATATCGGCGCCTTCGGCGAGATCGAGTTCGACTTCGTGCAGGGCTTCATCGGCATTGGCCGGGTCCATTTGATAAGACGATCGGTCCCCGAATTGCGGCGGACTTTCCGCAGCCTCCCGGAATGGTCCGTAAAAGGCAGAGGCAAATTTTGCCGCATAACTGATGATCCCAGTTTGATCAAATCCGGCGTCATCCAAAGCGGCGCGCACTGCCCCGATACGACCGTCCATCATATCGCTAGGGGCGACGAAATCTGCGCCGGCTTGCGCGTGTGAAACCGCGGTTTTGGCGATTAACTCCACGCTTTCATCGTTCAGGATATCAAAATGTTCGCCATCGATCCGGGCCACGCCGCAGTGCCCATGGCTCATGTATTCGCAAAGGCATACATCGCTGATTACGGTCAGTCCTGGGGCGCACTGCTTGATCTGGCGCACCGCGTCCTGCACAACCCCATTACTAGCGTAGGCGGAGCTCGCTTTTTCGTCTTTGGCTTTTGGAATGCCGAAAAGCAAAACAGCCGGTAATCCCATTTCGTGCGCCTTTCCTGCAACTTGCGCAATTTCATCCGAGCTATGCTGGCAAACTCCCGGCAAGCTAGGGATTGGGCGGCTACTTTCGATTTTTTCGCTAACAAAAAGAGGCAAAACGAAATCGTGTCGACTTAGATTCGTTTCGCGAATGAGATTGCGAATCGCGGGAGTGCGGCGTAAACGGCGGGGACGATGAACGAGCACATGGCGAGGCTACGCACGGCCCCGGACCCTCGCAAGCCGCCGTCCAATGATGAAACAGGTTCCCGCTGATTTTCTGCTCGTCGACGTGAGCAATTCCTTCACCAAGGTTGCGCTCGCATCGCGCACCCGCGTTGGCCGCGCCATCCGCATGTCGACAGCAGAATTGTCCGCGAATCGACTCGATCAAATTCTGCGAAAAGGAGGCGGCGCGAGAACAATCGTCGC
>QHNU01000053.1 GCA_003218525.1 Verrucomicrobiota bacterium | reverse complement strand
CTCGGCGAGAATTTCGGCGCCGCGTCTTTGGGCTGATTCAAGCTCTTCCAGCGCGAGCAGCGCCGCGCCTTCGCCGAGGACCATGCCGGAGCGCCTGGCGTCGAAGGGGCGGCATTTCTCGGGCGTCGACGCTTGCAAAGAATCGAAGCCAACGAAAACCAATTCGGAGAGGGCATCATATCCGCCGGCGAGAACGCGTTGGTATTGTCCGGCCCGAATAGAGGAAAAAGCGTGGCCGATCGCGTTCGTGCCGGAGGCGCAGGCATTCGCGATGACCTGGGCGGGAGCATCGAGGCCAAATTTCTCCAAGGCATCGACAATTTGCTTTTGCGGCGGATAATTTGCGATTAACGATGCGGAGCAGCCGCCGTTTTCGAGGGTGCGATAAAAGCGTTCTCCAAATGTCATGCCCCCGCTTGTCGTGCCGACCATAACCACTCCCGGTTTGAAGCCGTCCGTTTGCGACCAGAGCTCGTCCAGTGCCGCAATGACCATGTAGGAAGCACGGTGAAGACGCCGATCGCGGCGGCCGCTTTGTCGTCCCTCGAGAAGGCGTGAATCGGGAATCTGCCCCGCCGTTTTGCAGCGGGTTTTTTCGACTGAGAACGCTGTGACCGGCGTGACGCAATCCGTTCCATTACGTAGCGATTCGAGCGTTTCTGCTAATCCGAATCCGAGCGGACTCACCACTCCGGCGCCGGTAATTGCGACGCGGCGCGCGATCTTAGGCTGAGGATTCATTATGGAATTTAGGACGGTGAAAGCGTTCGGTTTATTGTTGCGTTTCTACCTGAAAGCACCTACTAAGGCCGCAAGAAAACGATGGCTCGGGCAGTTGGTGAATTGTCAGATCCGATTACCGGGAACAGTGACCTGGCAGCGTTTTCCAGAATAAACTCAGATGGGAACTAAGTTATACGTTGGGAATCTTTCGTTCAATACGACGGAAACCGACTTGCAGGACCTCTTTGCACAGGCAGGAGCCGTGCAAGATGTCATGCTTATGCAAGACAAATTCACAGGCAAGTCGCGCGGCTTTGCTTTCGTGACCATGGCCTCCGAACAGGACGCACAAAATGCCATCACTCAGTTAAATGGCAAGACAATCGAGGGACGCGCCCTCACGGTAAATGAAGCGCGTCCGCGCGAAGCTCGCCCGCCCGGGGGTGGCGGTGGATATGGAGGCCGCGGCGGTGGCTATGGCCGGGGCGGTGGCGGTGGTGGTGGTGGTGGCGGCGGTTACAGTCGCGGCGATCGTGGTTCGCGTTGAACGCGATCGAGGCGACACGCTCCCGAGACTCTGCTGTTCGTCTCTAACGAAATTCCAC
>QHNU01000167.1 GCA_003218525.1 Verrucomicrobiota bacterium | reverse complement strand
AACATCGCGCTAGCTGGACGAACTCCTCTCGGCCACGAAATTATCTGAGCTGGCGTTTCCAGCGAAGTGCAGCAGTTCGAGAATGTCACCGCGCAACTGAAGAAAAGCCGCGCTGCTCCGATCGCGTGGACGATCAAGAGTAATGGGAATGATTTGATCGATCGTGCCCGGCCGCTGCGTCATGATGATGACGCGATCGCTCATGTAAATTGCTTCATCGGTATCGTGAGTGACCAGCAGTGTGGTGGTGCGACGGGCCTGCCAGAGGCGCAGCACTTCATCCTGCATACGCATGCGGGTGAAGGCGTCCAGCGCACCGAGAGGTTCATCGAGGAGAAGGACCTTAGGATGATTAATGAGGGCGCGCGCTAAGGCGACGCGTTGCGCCATTCCGCCGGAGAGATGATGGGGATAGGCATTGGCAAATGCTTCGAGACCGACCAGGCGCATGAACTCCTCGACCTCACCGCGTTTCTCTTGGAGCAAGCCACGCGCGACCAGACCGCTCTCAATATTTCGCCTCACCGTGAGCCACGGAAATAAATTCGGATCTTGAAAAACAAGTCCACGCTCAGCATTCGGACCTGTGATCGGCTCTGCGCCGATGAGCAGCTCTCCCGAATCGGGAAAATCGAGGCCGGCAATGAGGCGCAGCAGCGTGGATTTTCCACAGCCACTCGGGCCGACAAGAGAAACAAGTTCGCCGGCGTTGAGCGAGATCGAGATTTGATCCAGCGCCAGCCGCCTCGCAAGCGCATCGTCGGGCGCGGGAAAACTCTTACTGACTTCACGCAGCCGGAGGGACGATGCTACCACCTGATCATTCCTTTCTGCCAGACGAGCACGCGATCGCGCAGCTTGAAGAGCAAGGTCATGATGGTGGAAAAGAACGCGGCCATGATGACCAGCGCAGCATAGACTTTCCCATACTCGGCCCAACCTTGCGCCCAACTGACATACCACCCGAGCCCTGATTTCACGCCCACACTTTCGGCGACGACGAGAGTCAGAAAGGATGCGCCAAGTCCCATGAACAAACCGACGAATATGCTGGGGAGCGCGGCTGGAATCGCCACACGAAAAATCAGATAGCGCGGTCCGGCGCCTAGCGTCCGGGCGACATCGAGGTAGGAGGCGCGAGTGTTGGAAATCCCCGATGCCGTCAACATTGTCACCGGAAACCACACTGCCAGTGCAATCAATGCGGCCGCCGAAAACATGGCAGAGGGAGAAACCACCATCGCCAGCGGAATCCATGCTGTCGCTGGAATAGGGCCGACCACCTTAAGCAATGGCATTCCCCAGTAGCGCGCCGGCTCCGACCAGCCGATGCAAACTCCGGTGATGAAACCAGCCGCGACGCCGAGGAAATATCCACTCAGCAGCAGAGCGAGTGAATGCCATGTGCTGTCGAACAACAGTGCGCGATCATTGATCATGCTTTGCATGACACCAGCCGGGCTTGGAAAATACGGTAATGGCAGTAAACGGAACCCGGATGTGATTACCTCCCAGGCGCAAAGCAGCAGAACCGCAACCGTGAAAAGCGGACGCATGCCGCGAATCCTCGCTCGTAAAGCCGCCCAGCGCCGCTGCGCGAGTGCGGCCGCGATCGCGCCCGCGAAAAAGAGGCTTAGGAAAATTGTGTAGGAGCGGCTTTCGCTTGGCAGTTCGTTTTTCCAAACGAGCAGATGAACGCCGAGGGTAACTGCTGCAGCTAAGGGGACAGCTAACAACGCGCGCCCGGACAGCGGCGTCTTGTCTCGCGCCATCGCCTCGCGTGGGGCCGCATCCGAAGTCTGCCCCGATGCGCGTTCTGGCGGCTCGGTGCCGCGGGCAGTCACTCTTTCGCCGCGAAAGTCTTCTTCTGTGCTTTGCAGCATGATTCTTCGGTATCCGACAAAATCAGCTCTGCAAATAACCGGATATCTTGATCTGGAGGCACCTGCCCACCGGCGACTCTCTCGACTTGTAAATTCTGGAGCCATTCATCGGAAACGCCGTCCAGGTGCGCAAATGCACGTTTAGCCAGACTCGGGACATCGGTACTCGGGGAGAGCATGCCAGCAATTTTCATTTCCGCCGCAGCGGAATTCACGGCAGCCTCCGCGCCGGAAACGCTCGGGACATAACGCAAATGAGAAATTGCGACCGTGTTCAGTTCCGGATTGGAGGCCAGATATTTCTTTTCCACCGATAATCGCGCTGCGACAGCTGGATTGGCTTCGACCCATTTGGCCGCTTTGAGTAGAGCGCGCGTCGCCGCTGCGGCCGTCTTTGGATTGGCCGCGAGGAATTTTCCATTCACGATCACGGCACAGCAATATTCGTCTTTGTAAGGCGGATCTTTTGCCTGGTCCGCTACATTTCTGACCTTCCCCTCGGCGATCAGAAGACTGCCAATCGGTTCGGAATCTGCCACCGCATCTACTTCGCCCTTCTCCAAAGCCAAGCCGAGTTCACCAGCCGGAAAAACGCGCCAGGTGATTTCTTTTCCAGGATCGATCCCGTTCGCACCCAAGACACGGTTGGCGAAAATGAACGGCGGTGTCCCCATTCCTGGCACGCCGATCCGCTTTCCGCGGAGATCCTTAATCATGTGAATATCTCCTTTAGTCCAAGCCTGCACCCGCAGGCATCCTCGATGGATCCCGCCGGTGAACTTCACGTCAAGTCCCTGTTCGATCGGTTTAAGAAAATACATGACAAGATGGTGTGTGATGTCGAACCCGCCCAACGCGAGCACATCCTTGTAGTTGGCCCATTCGCATTTCACCAAACTGACATCGAGTCCTTCCTCCTTAAAAAAGCCCTTTTCGACCGCGCTAAAGATCGGGGCTTCGCAGGTTAGCCCGATATAACCGACGCGAACTTTGTTTGAGCCGGCGGCAGCTCCAGAGTCTTTATTGCAACCCGTAAAAAGCAGCGCGCTTAGTGCGGCCGCACTGGTGAGTTGTATCAGCGTCATAAATCCCGAGGTTTAGAGGCTATGAAAATAGCGCGATAAGCTATGACTATGGAAGCAAAATGTCTATTTATTGCAGCCCCTCACCCTCTTTATTGCATTGGTCCGATCAGCAACCCAATATTTTCCGGGGATGCAGGAACCCATAGAGATCCGTCATCTGCGCTATTTTCTTGCTGTCGCTGAAGCCGGTAGCTTCAGCCGCGCAGCAGATCGGTTGGGAATTTCACAACCGAGCGTCTCCCAGCAAATGCGCGACTTGGAGACAGCCCTCCGAGTTGTTCTGTTTCAGCGGCGCGGGAAGCGCATTCTCCTCACTCCACGCGGGCTGATTTTTCAGGAACACGCTCGAGCCATTCTTCGGCAACTCGAAAATTTCCTGCAAGAGCTCAACAGTGAACCCGGGCAATTACGCGGAACGCTCCATCTGGGAGTCGTTCCGATTCTCAACGTGCCTTTGGTGCCGCAATTGGTGGGGATGTTCACCGCTGATCATCCGGGCATCAGCCTGATTGTGGAAGAAATCTCGTCCACTGAGATCGAGACGGCCTTGGAGGAAGGCCGCATGGATGTTGGATTGGGATTCCTGACGCGGCACTCCCCCAATCTGCGCTACGAATGCCTCTGCACCGACGAGTTTGCCCTCGTCGTCTCGGAAGCGCATCCGTGGTCGAACCGCCGAGTGATTCCTCTCGCGGAATTACATCAGCAGCGGCTTTTGCAATTGCCCGACAGCTTCGTCATGCGTCGGATGACGGACGAAATCTGCCGCAATCATCGCGTGCGCCCGCGAACGGTGGCAGAGATCAATGCCATTGAAACGCTGCTCCGTTCGCTCGCACCTTTGAATGCCGCCGCTTTGATGCCGAAGATTGCTTTGCGAGGAAGAGAGGGTTTGAAGTTGAAGGCGATCCCGCTTCGGGGAAAAAAACTTGGATTGGAGATCGGTTTGCTTCGTCTCAGTGATTCAGCCGCCAATACGGCGGTCGGAGCATTTACGAGTCTGGCCAAGGTCGCCGTCCCGAAATTGATCAGTCAATAAGGTCGACGCACAATTCTGGTATAAGCGCGTCAGAGCAACTGGTAAGGGTCGACATCGACGACAGCGGTGACATCCTCTGGCAGCGGTAATTTATCCAGCACTTCCCGAATTAGGCGACTGAGCCGCAAAATAGCGCTGCCGCGCAGCAGAATGTGGAAACGGAATTGTCCGTGCAATTTCTCGAGCGGCGCGGGCGTAGCGTCGCTGACCGTGAATTCTTCGGGCAAGGCCTCGCGCAATCGGCGGGTTAACGTTTCGGCAGAAAACTTGCCGCGAGCTTCATGCGCGGAGCGGACGGTGATTAGGACAGCATGCTTAAACGGCGGAAAATCGCACCGTTCACGAAATTCCAACTCCTGCTCCACGTAACCGGCGAAGTCGTGATGCCTGGCAAATTGAATCGAGGGACTGAACGGCGTGTAACTCTGAACCAAAACCTCACCCGGAGTCTCACCCCGGCCAGCGCGCCCGGCCACCTGGGTGAGCAACTGAAATGTGCGTTCGCCAGCGCGAAAATCGGGCAGATGTAACGCGAGATCGGCATTGATAATTCCGACCAAGGTAACGTTCGGAAAATGCAGGCCTTTCGCGATCATCTGGGTACCGACCAAAATGTCGATCTTGCCGGCCCGAAATGCGCGGAGCGTTTCGCGAT
>QHNU01000318.1:611-3046 GCA_003218525.1 Verrucomicrobiota bacterium | reverse complement strand
AGGGTGCGGGCCCGGCATTCCTTGATCGCGAGCTGAAACACAGGATCGAGTTTCTCCTTCGGAATGATGAACGGTTTTCGCCATTGTTCGTAGCGTTGCCAGAGCGGTCCCGCGCCCGGAATCCTCGCTTCGAGCCGATTGAGGATATTTTGAAAATGCGACTCCGGGAACGTAGGGGCGACCGCGTCGTAAAGGCTGCGCGATTCTTCGTCGAAGTTCAGCCGTTCGCCCTTCAGCATCCGAACGCGCGCCTCGAGCGCCGACAGCTGTTTTACCAGATACTCGCGGCGAAGCCGGCCCATTTCATCCACCGGCGTGGGAATTTTTTCCAATTCGGTGCGCAATTGCGTCGCCTCGGTTCCGATGGCATCGAGAGGCTTTTTCTTCTGTTCCGCCGCGGTTTTCCACTCCGCCGGCCCGTAAAACGCATCGACATAATCCGGATCATGCTGACCCAACGCGAGCACGAGCTGGACGTAGTGCTGCGCGATATGATCGATCGGTCCGTTCGCACCTTTCGCATTTGGCAACGCTGTCGCTTGCCAGCTTATGGCCTGCCATTTGCCGTCGCGCTTCAGGAACGTACCGGTATTGAGATAATTCTTGATCTCCTTTGTCCCGTCTTTCTCGGTCGTCCCTACGAGCCGGAACGCAACGATCGCTGTCGTACCATATTGCTTAATGCGAATTTCTTCCGCGCCGTAGGTCGTAACCGGATCGTTCGGCTTCGGCGTCACCGCCGCTTCCGCACGCACGTCGCGCAGGATATCCGCCTTGCCGATACGCTGCCCGGAAGAGCTGGTATAGATTAGTTCGTCCGCCCAAAAGCGCTCATGCATGGCGACATCGTTTCGACCGGCGCCGGCGAGAAACTCTTTCAATAGTCCAGTTAGTTCCGCCGCATCCGGTGCTGGCGGGTTCTCAGCGCTCACTGCGCAGACGAGCGTGATGACGGACGCCACGACACATCTCAATGTCATAACGGGATCGTATTCAGAGTGGCCGCGTCGCCGGAAGCGCATGGCACAAGTCCCTAGTAGCATCGTCCGAGGGAGCTCCGAAGTTTTTCGCTAGCAAACGGGCAGATCCACCAGCGAATAGCAATCGCTGACGTGAGCACGTGAGGTCCGAACCGTACTCGGATTTCTTGCACAGAGATCCGAGCGAATTGCCAGTAGATGCAGTACGAGGTTGAAAAAATAGTGAGAGATGTCTCGGCTGCGCTCGACATGACAAGACAAGCAGTTCTTTCGTTGACAAGGCGAAACTGGTTGCTCCCGCGGTGTCTGCGGATCGATACCAGCACATTAGATCGCCCGCGGAGCGGCCGATGCACACCAAAAATAGAGGCATCGAGAGGAGAGGTGAGCGGACGCGACGGAGCGCGTCCCTCCATTATCAACAATTACTTCCTGGCCGGTGCCGGCATATCGAGTTGCGCGAACAGAAACGCGTAAATGTCGGCGAGTTGTTTGATTCGCTCGCTCAACGCCGTACCAATACCGTGCCCGGAGCTGGTGCTGGTAAGGCGCGACCCGCCCGTCGTTCGCGCCGGTTCGACCGTGATGCCTTGGTACTCATTAGTCACAGGCTGCTTCGGCGTTTCTGGCTTCGACTCGGCTCTGACTAATATGTTGGTTGAGGCGAGGGCTGCAATCGCGCCGAGAAAAAACAAGGAACGGCTCATTTTCATGAAGCGGAGAATGAAGCGAGGCGCCGCTTGTTCGCAACGGCTGGATCCGAGGCCGGACTGGCAATCGTGCGCTACCCTGCGAACAATTCGAGGGAGCGATGCCGCCGCTAAACATCAACATCGATTATCTCGCTAACCATCCGGAGCTCGCACCTGAGCTGGGGAAATTGTTCTATGACGAATGGCACCCAATTTACGATCAGAGAGGGCAGAGCTTTGACGACGTGGTGAGCACCTGCAGGGAACGGGCGAACATTGGTTCTTTGCCTCTGGCTCTGCTCGGCTTCCAGGAAGAGCAGCTGGTCGGGACGGTGTCGTTGAAGGTTCAGGATCTGGAGATTCGACCCGAGCCCACGCCATGGTTGGCCGGCCTCTTTGTGCTTCCAAAGTGGAGACGCATGGGTGTCGCTTCCATACTGATCGGGAGAGCGATCGAAGAAGCGCGACGGCTGAAGCTGAAGCGGCTCTATCTTTGGACAACGTCAGCCGAATCCCTATATGTGAAGCTCGGTTGGTCCGAAATGGAGCGCACCGACTATTGCGACCAGCAACTCGTTATTATGCGGCGGCAGATCTGAGCTCGCCACCGGACGGGACTGGCAGTAAGTGCGCAGCTGGATTGAAAATGGTCAAAGATGTCTCGGCTGCCGCTCGACATGACAAGAAACTCCGCAAATTCTTCGGCGGACAGGCGGCCCCGCTCGACATGACAAAGGAGCGGCGAGAATCAGGCTAACGCGGC
>QHNU01000318.1:0-551 GCA_003218525.1 Verrucomicrobiota bacterium | reverse complement strand
GCAATCGGGCGGCGACTCCCTTATATTTCTTAATGATACCGGTCACCGTTCTGGTTACCGCGCCTTGGCTAACGAGACTCTGAAGCTTTTCATAAACACGCAGTCGCAGCATGTCTTCGCCTCCACTAGCAGCGTTTCGTTCCCGGAGATTGCGGAAAATGATCTCGAACAAGGCTTTGAATTCGTACGAGGCCTTGGAAGAGAGCACGGCCACCAGCTCTTCGGTCACGTTATCGGGCGCACGACGCGCAAAAGTCACACCACGTTTCTTAGACATCAAACAATCTATCATAAATCCCAGAAATAGCGAGCGTCCGAGCCGGATGGGTATTGCGAAAGTTCCTTCGGCAAGACGTCGAAGTCCCAGCCGGACTGGCATTAGCAGCGAGACGTCCGCACATAAGCGGGTAGGCAGTGCGCTACCCAATCCGCTCAAGCTGAGCCGGCGGTTGCGTGCTCAGATAGTTCGCCCCGGATTGATGGCGAGCTGGGAGTATGAACCAGAAGGTGCTCCCTTTTCCGGGTTCGCTTTCAAGGCCGATCTTTCCCTG
>QHNU01000052.1 GCA_003218525.1 Verrucomicrobiota bacterium | reverse complement strand
TGAGAGCGCCTGTTATTTCGGGGCCCGTGCCATTTCTCGTTCAAAAACTTTTTCGTCGACTGGCTCGCCTGGCGGCACCGGAGTCGTCGTGCCTTGGGGCGTCGCTATCAGCTTCAGGCCAAGGTCGCCGATTTTACTCAGGCTCAATCCGTTGAGCTGCGGAACCGAGTCCGCCATTTGCTTAAAAACATCTTCAATAGTGTAAATCCCGTTACTGCCAGTGATGGCTTGGCTGAGATCGCGCAAAATTTCCCAATCGTCCCGGGCCTCGCCCGGCGGACGGACCGCGCGATTCAATCGTTGGAGACGACCGCGGCCGTTGATTATCGAGCCGCGCTTTTCCGCGTAAGCTGCTGATGGAAACAGCGCCGTCGTATGAGGCGTGGCGGCGTTGTGCAAAATGCCCATCATGATAAATGAGGGCAATTGCTTCAATTGATCCACCGTAATTCCGAATTGGGTTGGATCTTCGCCCAAGACAATCAGCGCTTTGATTCGGCCGCCTGCGACACTTTCGGCGATCTGTTTCAATCGTGCGCCGGGTTCCGCGGCTAGTCCGAGAACTATCTTTGCTCCATTGATATTCGGATTGCGGTCCTGGCTTAACAAGATGTCGTCGCCTGCATCGTGATGGGGCACCACATCGATAAGGGAAACGTTCAATTGCCGCGCCAGTTGCGA
This sequence comes from Verrucomicrobiota bacterium, assembly GCA_003218525.1. Lineage (GTDB taxonomy): Bacteria > Verrucomicrobiota > Verrucomicrobiia > Chthoniobacterales > UBA10450 > AV69. The sequence goes on along the minus strand of QHNU01000052.1, from coordinate 13,852 downwards.
GGTGAGCCACAGCTCTTCGTTTGTCATACGAGCCGATGCAACAATGGCCATATCCCAACCGTTGAAATGCTTCAGCTGGAGCGCCGCATATTCGATCGCCTTTTTCCAGTCGGCGGGTTGTAACTTGTTGCCGGCGAAAATTGCCGGTTCCAGCAAACGATCGGTCGAAGTGAGGTATTCAAAATTCAAACGGCCGTAATCGCACATCCAAACTGAGTTGACGGCAGCGTTTTCGCGTGGTGTTTGCCGATAAATGATATCCTCGCGCGAGCCAATGATCATGTTGCAACCGGTCGCGCAGCTGGTGCAGACGCTTTTTGTCTCCTTCAAAAACCAAACCCGCATTTCGAACCGGAAATGCGAGGATGTGAGCGCGCCGACTGGGCAAATATCAACGGTGTTAAGCGAATAATTGTTTTCCAACCGTTTGCCCGGATGGGTGGTGAGAATGGTGTGACTGCCGCGATCGGCAAAACCGAGCACGTCATCCTTCGCAATTTCTTGACAAAAACGAATGCAACGCGAGCAGAGAATGCAGCGTTCGTCATCGAGCGTGATGCGCGGCCCGATCTCCACGCGTTTCGGCTTTTTGACTTTGTGTTCCAGAAAACGTGAATCCGCCCGACCATATTCAACGCTAAATTCCTGCAATAGACATTCCCCAGCCTGATCGCAGATCGGACAGTCGAGGGGATGGTTGATCAGCAAAAACTCCATCACCCCGCGACGACATTCCTCTGCCAGGGGCGAATTGGTGCGAATGCCCATGCCTTCGGTGACGTCTTGCGCGCAAGAGATTTGGGGACGCGGCATCCAATTGATGATTGGCTTGGCATCCGCGCCCAGTTCCGGTTTGCGATCGGGTCCCATCCTGGGCATGCCCATTTCGATCAGGCACATCCGGCAATTTCCGGGTGAGCTTAGTTTGGGATGGTAGCAATAATGTGGAATGTAAGCCCTCACCTGTGCACAGGCTTCGATCACGCGAGTTCCTTTGGGAAACTGATGCCACAAGCCGTCAATCTGGACGTTGACGAGCGGAGTTTCGTTAGGCATAGGAAACTGGAAGCCAGGAAACCAGAAACTACAAAATGATTTCTTCTGGGGGACTCGGGCTGTATTCGCGCCCAACTCTCTTTATCGCTAGCCGCGCACCAGCAAAATTCAGGAGCAATGCGTCACTAAGTCCAAGTGCCTTGAGATAGGAGCGGACAATTGCAAAGTGAATTGGCTCGAATTCAGTTACCGCTTTCAATTCAACCACGACGGCGCCCTCAACGAGCAAATCGAGGCGGTGTTCCCCGACCGCGTGTCCACGATAGAAAACGGGAACTGGTTTTTGCCGCTCAAATTGCAGCCGAAGCAGCCGCAGTTCGATTGCGAGCGCTTCTTCATAAATTGATTCAAGGAACCCCGGCCCGAGCTCCTTATGCACGCGAATTCTCGCGCCGATGATTTGTTCGCTAAGTTCCTTGTTGCCTAATTCCATTCCTGGCTTCCTGGTTTCCAAATTCATCTCATTCCGGCGCGGCCGGCTTTTTCCCAACCGGGATCATGCGCAAGCGGAGTGACCGGAATTTTGGTTTCGAGGATCAATTCCTCCGGAGTCAATTCCGGCGGCAAGGGTGGCGGAGCGGATTTCTGGGCATGGGCCGCAAAATCCTCGGGGAATTTTTCGACAAAGCTTTGCGTAGGCCAGGCGCAAGCTTCGCCGAAAGCACAAATGGTGCGTCCGGCGATGTTATCGCCGATCGATTTCAACGTCGCTGGATCCTGCACCACACCTCCTCCCCGCAACATGCGATCGGTAATTTTTTGCATCCAAAGCGAACCCTCGCGGCAGGGAGTGCACTGGCCGCATGATTCGTGAGCATAAAACTCGTTAATGTTATTTAGCGCCCAAACCATGTCGCGGGAATCGTCCAGCACGACGACCCCACCAGAGCCGGCCATGGAGCCGGCCGCGGCAAGGGAATCGAAATCCATCGGGATCTGATCAAGGAAGATTTCCCGCTCAGCCATCGAGCCATCGGTCAGTTTCAGCTTTAATTTGAATCGCTCATCGGCGCGCAACACCTTGGCGGAACTCCCGCCGGGAATGACGGCTTTGAGTTGCCGTCCGAATTTCATTCCCCCAGCCATGTCGTAGATCAGCTGACCCATGGTGACGGCGCCGACTTCAATTTCAAAATAACCCGGCCGCACGACGTCACCGCTCACGCAGACGACGCGGGTCCCGGTGTTGTTAGGTCGGCCGAGCTTCGCGTATTCTCCGCCGCCCATGGCGATGATGTGCTTTACGTGGCAAAGCGTCTCGACATTGTTCACAATCGTCGGGCACATATAGAGACCGAGCACGGCGGGAAAATAAGGCGGCTTGATCCGAGGATAAGCGCGTTTGCCTTCGAGTGACTCGATTAGCCCCGTCTCTTCGCCGCAAATGTAGGCGCCGGCGCCACGATAAGTATAAACCTCAACACTAAAATCCGTTCCGAGGATATTTCGGCCGAGAAAGTTTTTCGCGCGAGCTTCTTCGATCGCTCGATCGAGGATTTTGGCGCCTTCAGGAAATTCGCCCCGTATATAAATGTAGGCCATTTGAGCATTAAGGGCGAAACACGAGATCAGAATACCTTCGAGTAACTGATGCGGATCCTGATGAATGATATAGCGATCCTTGAACGTGCCTGGTTCCGATTCATCGGCGTTGCAAATCAGATAGACCGGCTTCTTCTCGTCCGGCTTGATGAAGCTCCATTTGACTCCGCACGGAAAACCGGCTCCGCCGCGCCCGCGCAAACCGGAAGTTTTGACCTCGTTTACGATTTGCTCGCGCGACATCGTGACGGCCTTACGCAATTGCTCGTAACCGCCATCGCGGAGATAGCAGTCGATGTCAGTGGTCCATTCAGTGCGACCGATATTTTTGAAAACCAGTCGATGTTCGAGTGGATGGACTGATTGCGCCTTGAGACCGCCGGATGGTCGATGGGACAGAATCTGCTCGGCATTTTCCGGCAATACGTTCTCGTGCAGCTCGTCATTGACCATGCAAACGGGCGCCGTACCGCAACTGGCGAGGCATTCGACGAACTCAATGCTGAAATTTCGATCTGGGCTAACCGACACGGGGTCGTGCATTCCCTCTGAAAGCTTGTCTCGTTTAATTCCGGCCCTCGCGCAGAGATTTTCCATAACCCGGTAACTTCCGGCCATGCCACAGCTCAAAGTCCGGCACACCCGGATGTGCGTTTTCCCAGTCGGCTGCTGTCGCAGCATGGGATAAAATGTGACCAGTTCCAGAATGTTAATCGGTTGCAAATCGAGTTTGGCGGAAATGGCATAGCCGGCGTCATCGTTGATGAATCCGAAGTGTTCCTGCCAGAGGTGCAGTAATGGAAGCGCGGCGCTGCGTTTCCGATCCGCAGGATAATGGCCGATCGCGGCATCCATTTTCCGTTCGAGTTCCGGAGGGATTTTCATCGCTGTCGGATTCACAAATCGATTAGGCTATTTTTGCAGCGTGTTCGATTTGGCCACCACTTTGTCGTCTTTGAATAACACCGTGACTGAGCCGTTGGACTGGTGGTAAGCGTAAGTGGTTCGTTTCAGCAGCAGAAAGTCCTTCGTGTCAACGTTCGTGGGCGGGCCAAGAATGGACTCAACCTGTTTCTTACTCATGCCCTCGGTGACCTGATCGACGTTTGCCTGGGTGAGTCGCTGATTGGAGCAGGCGAACAACAGCAGGCCGATCAGAGCGGAGATAATTTGCACCTGCTTCATGCTATTGGGCGCCAAGGTTCGTCTCTTTTCCGTCAACCTCGTCGTTCTTAAACGTGATCAAGGCGAATTTTTTTCCATCCTCATAACGCCAGGTCGTCTTTTTGAAGATGAGCATATCTTTTGTTTCGGTTGATGTCGGCGGTCCAAGAATTTTCTCGACCTGCGCTTTGGTCATTCCGGTGGTGATCTGATTGTAATTGCTCAGAGTCAGTTTCGATCCGCTTAGTGGATTTCGATCGCAGCCGGGAATCGCCATCACTAATATCATTAGTCCGAGAAGGAGTCCGCCGGCGCGCTCAAGCATTTTCATCTATCACATTCTCCCATTACGAAATCCAGACTACCGAGAACCGCGACGACATCACTCATCATGCAGCCCGGCAGCAGCTCCGGTAAAATGCTTAGGTTGACAAAAGAGGGCGCACGAATTTTTAACCGGTGCGGTACCCCGCCTCCCCGGCTGTTAATGTAAAAACCGAGTTCGCCCTTTGGATTTTCCGCGCCGAAATAGATTTCGCCGGGCGGCGCTCTCAATCCTTCCGTTACAACGATGAAATGGTGAATGAGCTCCTCCATTTTTGTCATCACCCGCGCCTTCGGCGGCAACATGTTCTTCCAATCAGCGACATTGATCGGGCCGTTGGGAAGCTTGTCGATTACCTGACGCAAGATTTTTGCACTTTGCCGCATCTCCTCGATGCGGACGAGATACCGATCGTAGCAATCACCGGCCGTTCCGACGACGACCTCAAAGTCGTACTGATCGTAATCGAGATAGGGATGTTTGCGCCGCAGATCGTGCTCGACGCCGCTGCCGCGAAGGTTTGGACCAGAGAGGGCGTAAGCGATGGCACGATCACGCGGAATGACACCGATGTCTTTCGTTCGATCCACAAAAATGCGATTGCGCGTGAGGAGGCGATCGCACTCCTCCAGCCGCGGCGTAAAGGCCTCGAGAAAGGCATTGAGCTGTGGAATAAAATTCGCCGGGAGATCGCGAATCTGGCCACCAATTCGCGTGTAGGAGGTTGTGAAACGGGCTCCGGTCAGAAGTTCACAGAGATCGTAAATCTTTTCGCGTTCCTCAAAAGTGTAGAGAAATACTGTCATCGCCCCAAGGTCGAGCGCCATCGCACCGAAGCCCATTAGATGGGCCGAGATCCGCGCCAGTTCGCAACAAATGACCCGGATGGCTTTGCCTCGAGGTGGAATTTCCCAGCCCATTAACTTTTCAACGGCCAGCGCATAGGCCACGTTGTTGGCCAACGGGGCGAGATAATCGAGCCGGTCAGTGTAAGGAACGAACTGGTTGTATTGCATCGCCTCGGCGATTTTCTCATCGCCGCGGTGAAGGAAGCCGACATCCGGTGTTGCTTTGGTGATGATCTCCCCATCGAGCTCGAGCACAAGGCGCAACACTCCGTGCGTGGCCGGATGGGACGGTCCCATGTTGAGTACCATTTTCTCGCCGATATCGCTGCCATCGGGGTGCAAGGCGGCGTCCGCGGCCACGACACGCGTAACCGGATCAGGCGATTCAATTTCGCGTGTCGTAAAAACCATAAAGAGAGCTGGGTTTATGCTCGCGAGTAGGCGAGCAGGCGCAAGGGCAAAAGCGCCGCCCATTTCATAATTGCGTGCGATGCCGAACCAACCAGCCGAAGAAGTTATCGTTGAGTACCGGCGTTAACCCGACCTAGTGCGAGCCAGCTTCGACGGCCTGCTGTTTGATTCCTGCGGCAGAATCGAGATGCTGAGTGGCCAATGCGGAAGATCGGACTGCTTTTTGCGGGACAGGGAGCGCAGACCGTGGGGATGGGAAAAGATCTGGTCGATCAATATTCCATCGCCGCGGAAATGGGCGTCCGGGCCGATGTGCTTCTCGGTCGCGGTTTAACCGTGGTGATGTGGAGTGGCCCGCTCGATGAATTGACGAAAACCTCAAATTGTCAGCCCGCGCTTTTTCTTCATGGATTAATGTGTCTGGCGATTTTGCGGGAGCTGACGGGCGATTTTCCGATCGAAGCAGCGGCGGGCTTATCGCTCGGTGAAATGACCGCACACGCCGCAGCTGGCAGCTTGGACTTCGAAACCGGACTTAAGCTGGTGCAGCACCGGGGTGAATTGATGGATGAAGCTTGCGCAGCGACAGTCGGTGGAATGGCAGCAATGATCGGGGCGGATGAAAATTCCGTCCGTTTACTGGCCGCCGATGAGGATGTTGATATTGCCAATATTAACTCCCCCGGGCAGATCGTTATTTCAGGGGAGCTGGCCAAAGTCGAGGCCGCCATCGGCGTAGCCAGGGAATATGGGGTTCGCCGCGCGACCATGTTAAACGTGGCGGGCGCGTATCATTCCCGTTTAATGGACAGCGCCTATCAAAAGCTCGGTGCAATTTTGCAGTCGGCTGAAATTCAGGCGCCACAGTTCGCCGTCTTTAGCAATGTCACGGGCGAGGAAGTGAGAACACCGGAGGAAATTCGGCGAACACTGCAAGATCAGGTTACCGGGACGGTACGTTGGGCCGATTGCATGGAAGGAATGCTCGATCGCGGCTGCGATTTATTTGTCGAATTGGGCCCGGGGGGTGTTCTTGCCTCCTTGCTGCAACGCATCCGCAAAGGCACCGAAGTATTCACTGTGAGTGGCGTCGCCTCGGCATTTAAATGCGCCGATCGGCTCCGGGTGATTTAGGAAAGTTGCGCGACGGCTTCACGTTGCCTAGCCTCGCGCTATGGCGTTGCAAAAACGAATTGACGAGGATCTGATCGCGGCAATGCGAGCTAAGGACAGCGCACGCCTCGGTGTCTTGCGAATGCTGAAGGCGGCGCTCAAAAACGCCGCGATTGATAAAGCCGGGGCTGAGGGCGAGCTCGAGGACTCAGAGGCGATAGCAGTCGTTCGCAAGCAGGTGAAACAGCGGCAGGATTCGATCGAGAGCTTCGAGAAAGGCGGACGGAGCGAGCTCGCAGAAAAAGAACGAGCCGAGATTGCAGTGCTGAACAGTTATTTGCCGCAGGCGATGAGTGGAGAAGAGTTGAAACGTATCGTCGCGGAAACGATCGCGGAAACAGGCGCAACATCACGAGCACAGATGGGTGTGGTGATGAAAGCACTGCAACAGAAAGTTGCCGGGCGCGCCGATGGCAAAACCCTGAGCGCGGAAGTGCAGCGGCAGCTCGGGTCGTGAGCCATGCTGAGCGCGATCATCGTCGCCGCCGGCAGCAGCACGCGCGCCGGTTTCGATAAACTTTTCGCGCTTCTGGCACGTCGCCCGGTGATCGAACATTCGATCGGGGCATTCGAGCGCACCAAATGTGTGGATGAAATCATCATCGTTGGACGCGCAAACAGAATTGACTCAATACGCGCATCGACCGGCCAGATTCGGAAGGTCCGGGCCATCATCGCCGGAGGCGACCGGCGACAGGATTCCGTGCGCGCCGGTCTGGATGCGGTTTCAAATGCGGATTTCATTGCGGTCCATGACGCGGCGCGGCCGCTGATTACTGCAAAAGAAATTGAGCGAGTCTTCGCGGCCGCGGTGGAACACGGGGCTGCTGCCCTGGCCGCGCCCATCGGAGAAACGTTGAAAATCGCCGACCGCAACCAGCGTGTTATCGGCTCGATCGATCGGGAGAATGTGTTTGCCATGCAGACACCGCAGATTTTCTCCCGCGACCTGCTGGTGGAAGCCTATGATCGGATTGCTAAAGATTCCCTTGCGATCACGGATGAGGTTTCCGCGGTCCAACACGCCGGGAGGCATGCGATTATCGTTGAGGCGGAAGATTACAACCCGAAGATTACATTCCCAAACGATCTCGCTGTTGCGGAGCTCATTCTGCGGACGCGCGGACAGGGCTAGACTACGGGCTGTTGGGCAAGCACTTTCATTGCGATATCCGCCGCTGCCGGCACATCTTGGCGGCGAAAGGGCCGGCCCTTGCGCAAGGCATCTGCCGAATCCATATCGGATACGCGCATTACCGTTCCATTCTTCCAAATAAAGGCGGCCGCATTGTAGGGGCCGACACGTCGTGGATCGGTCCAGGTATGAATGGATATGAGATTCGTTGTAAGGGCGGCGGCGATATGCATCGGTCCGCTATCGATGCTGATGACAAAGCAGGCATGGCGCAGCAGCCAAATGAGCTGCAAAAGTGTTGTCTGATTCGTAAGTTCGACGCAGTTCTCCGGCGGCGAGAATTTTCGATGCGATTTTCCGACAACAACAACGCGAGTCGGCGCGAGCGCGCGACAAAACTCCTGGATTATCACGGGCGAAATCGATTTGCGGCGGCCCCGGGCGTGCGGGTGCAGAACAACGAAACCAGGGAACGGGTCGAAGCGCGGGAGGGCATCGCCTGACGGAATTGGAAACCGGAAGGACTGATTCGAACCGGCACCGAATGCCTTCGCCAATTTCAGATATCGATCAACGGCATGCTCATTGCGATCAACCCGCGCGATCTTGTCGTAAAATAAGCGCGAGCCTTCACGGCCATCACTCATTCCATAAGTCCTTTCAGCCCGGCTTACCTTAGCGATGAGTGCACTTCGAAGTAATCCTTGAAAATCGATCGCCGCATCGGGCTGCAATCGACGCGTTTCCCGAATCCAGGGCAGTAGCTGCACTGGCGTGCCAAATCCGCGAAACTCGCTTCGGGGAAAAATGTGTAGATGATCGACATCGGGATTACCGCGCAGGAGCGTGGCCCACTCCGAATTAATAACCCAGGTAATCTCGGCATCGGGCTGGGCATCGCGAATGGCCGCCACGGCCGGCAAGGTATGGACGATATCGCCCAGTGAGCTTGGCTTAATAATCAGAATCTTGACTGGCATAGCGGGAAAATCAGCGGCCGAGAACGAGCCGGTCGGCAAGCAAACGGGGCAGTCCAGCGGCTAGAACTTTTTTGCGGGTACGGTCAATCTCGTAGGCCACACGGCGTTGTTCGACTAAATTGTCGTCTGGGAAATAAATGCAATAGGCGGCGCGCCAGTCTCCGTCTCGTGGCTGACCGACACTGCCAGCATTGACGAAGTATTGTTTGCCTAAGTCGATCCGGATTTTATCACGCAGAGTGGGCGTTACCTCGGTATTTCGGACAAACGCGCCCTGAACATGGGTATGGCCGAAGAAGCAGAGAGTAGTTTGTTGATAAGCGAAACTAGCCATTGCTTCAGCTCTCGTGAAGACATAGCCCCAGTCTGCGGGCATATCGAGGGTGGCGTGGACGATGGTGAAATCGTGCACCAATTGTTGCAAGGGCAGACGGCTCAACCACGTCCGGTCCTCTTCACTCAGTTGCGCACGTGTCCACATGATCGCCTGCTCCGCCATTTCATTGAAATCGACTGACGAGTCGCTCAATGAGGCCTGTTCATCGTGATTTCCCTTTACTGTTGGGCAATCGAGTTCACGCACAATCCGGAGACAAGCGCTGGGATCGGCATTGTAACCGACAATGTCACCAAGGCAGACGAAATGGGTGCAATGATGCTGGCGAGCATCCACGAGCACGGCTTGGAGCGCCTCCAGATTGCCGTGGATGTCGCTGAGAACCGCAAATCGCATCCGTTTACTTTGCGGGAATCCTGGTGGTCGGCGAAATATTCAGCTTCTCTTCCAAATGGCGGAGTCGCGCGATCAATGTCGGAAGCCGCTCCTTCTCGCCGCGATCGTACAAAGCGCGCAGATAATCATAAGCTTCGTGCTCCCGTCCTTCGCAATAGGAGAGTTCGTAGGCGGCAGAACGTTCGTCATAAGCGGCGCAGCCGGGCAGCCGCGATGCTCTCAGAAAATTCTCCGATGCCCGCGCATGATCATTCAACTTGTCGCGGTACAAACGTGCCAGCGCTTCGTAAAGCTTCGGGTTTTTCGGATTGTTGGCGACGCCGCGCTCCAGAAAATCTCTTCCCAGTTCGATATATTCGCGTTGTAAACGCCTCCGTGCGGCCACCGACAAGGAGGTGTCGTTCAAGGCCGCAGTGCTCGCGTTCCACGCCATGTGCCACCCCGCCACATCCCAAAACATCGTGACATGCGGCTGCAGCATCGTGACCTGCCGCAAACGTAGGAGGAGGTGGGACCAATCCACCCGTTCCCACGCGAAGTGCCCATCGATAAAGAGTAAGTCCGCGACCACAGAGCGAAAACCACCGAGGATAGCGATGAACGCCGTTTGGCCAACGCGTTCGCGCAAATCAATGGCATGATGCAGGACATCAGAAGAGAGGTGATTGGCATCGATACTTCTCTCGAATTTCCACTTCAGGGGCGCCAGTCCCGCAGCGACCAGAATAAACGCAGCGATCGCTTTCATAACTCTCGTTGATAAAAAATGGCGGTTGCGAGCAAGATGTAGCTGACAATATAGAAGGCGGCGAGCCCGAGCAGTTGCTCAATCAGGTGAGCGGGAATCGGAACTCCACCGATAACCTGGTCGCTGAGGTTAAAGGCCTGCAAATCAGGAAAGATGAACGCGACCAGGGCGAGGAAAGTTCGCTTAGGCCAACCAGCAACATGCTCCTGCAGCCAATACTCACGCGCGATCGATTCGAGATGGCCAATGAGATAAACCATCGCCATGGCCGTAATAGTAAAAATGTTTGAGGTTGCGAAAGCGGAAATGCACAGAGTGGTTGCGGCGAGGATGGCGGATTTGGCGAGAACAAGCACGAGGGCGGCGATTAAATCGCGATTAACGCCCGCGGTGTGAATCACCCGTACGGTTGACGAGAGCTGGTCGGGCGCCAATTGCTCGATCTGCCGATTCACCTCGTGTAAAGCTGATTGTTCGCGCAGATGGAGCACGACGAGACAAAGCACGCTCATGGCGGCTAGCGAAATAGCTAGAAGCCCGACCACACCGAGAAATTTTCCCAGAATATACTCGAACCGTGGTACCGGTTTTGCGAGGACACTGTAAACAACCCGGTCCTCAATATCGCGCGGTAGCAACTGAGCTGTTGCCACAATTGCGAGTAAACTCAGAAAAAAATTGATTGCGCCGAGGGAAATGTCTTTGGTGACTTGCAGCTCTTGTTGAAATGAAATTCGAGCAAGGAAGGTGGAGCTGACGATAAGGACAAGAGCGAAAAGCACCAAGACATAGAATACGCGGAGACGGGCCAGTTCGATCAATGTCGTGCCGGCGATGGCTCGGATACGGCGCAACGAAGTGATCATTCTTCGGTCGATTCCGTCACTTTCAGAAACAGCTGCTCGAGCGAAGCCTGCGGTTTACGTCGCACGATCAATCGCGCGCTTGTTGATGCGATCTGCTGTTCCAACCCATCCAACAGGTCAGGCGATGCGTTCTCGAGGATGAGTTCTGTTTGATTCTCAATACCAAGCAGACTTTGCAGCTGTCCTTCTCTCATTAAGCGGCCGCGGTGCAAAATACCAACGCGATCACAGACCTCCTGGACCTGAGTGAGGAGGTGGGAGGAGAGCAAAACAGTGGTGCCGCGATTTTTCAGTGATGCGATCAGCTCTTGAATGTCGCGCGATCCGGCGGGATCAACGCCCGCGGTTGGTTCGTCGAGCACAAGGAGTTTGGGATCGTGAATGAGGGCTTGGGCGAGACCAATGCGCTGGAGCATCCCTTTGGAGTAAGTGCTGAGCCGGGCGTCCCCCGCATCTGTCAGTCCAACTGCGGCGAGCAATTCGTTAATACGGGCCGTCGTTTTGCTTTTGCTCAATCCACAGAGCTTTGCGTGGAATCGCAATGTTTCTGCGCCTGTGAGAAATTTGTGGAAATAAGCGTTCTCAGGAAGAAATCCGATTTCGCGGCGTGCGGCGACGACCGAGTTATCTCGCCCAAAAATGGTGACGCTTCCGCGGGTCGGCGAGATCAGACCGAGAATGATTTTTAGTGTCGTACTTTTTCCGGAACCGTTGGGGCCGAGCAGGCCATAAACTTCCCCTGGCGCGATCTCCAGGTTCAAATCGCGCAGGGCGACAGTAGCCTGGCGGCGAAAAGGCGTTCGATACACTTTGGTGACGCGTGAGATGTGTATGGCGGTGTGCGTCATGCCCGAATCTCAAAACCGCGCGTGCTGGGCGGCACTGCCAAATCGATTTCGCTTTCTTTTTTGATCAGAGGCCGCAGCTCGCTCGCGTGGACCGCATCGAGAAACGCGCGCAACTCCTCCGGCTCCGCGCTCACTTGCATTTCAACGCGGCCGTCGTCGAGGTTGCGAACCCAACCGGTAACGCTGAAGCCTTTCGCGATCTGCCTAATGGAGTAACGAAAGCCGACGCCTTGCACTCGCCCTTCATAGAAAACCTGCACCGATCTCATGACGATCCGGCGCGTATTAAAGCGGCACCGGTTTGGGATTGTCGAGCGCGGGATGAAATGAGTCCGCTTTCTTTAGTGCGGCGAGGATTGCGTTTCCGGAATCGGAGTTGGTTCTGGCAGATCAAGGGGTAGCGGCTCGGGGGGCGTTGTCAAACGCGGGTCGTTTGGATTGAGGCGGGACCTTGAAGCGCGGTTAGTTGGGGTGACGGACGGTTTGGTTGTAGCGGCGGCAACCAGTTGCGCCGAGGCGGGATGAATGTCTTCGCTGGCGACATAACCTTGCTCCCCGCTCATTAGCTGCACCTTGCAATAACCGAATGTTGGTTGAATCAGGGTAACCAGGGTGTCGTGGGGAAGCTTCTGATCGGGTCCATTTCCTTGTTGTGGCCCGTAACGATAGAATGCGGCTCGTGCTGCGCTTACCGCGTAGTATTTGCCGCTGTTAACGGCAAGCGATGTAGTGGAGTTCGCGCAGGCTGCAATTAGCCCGGGCGCGATCAGCACGATGCCATACGACACCGGGCGCAATGCTCTCATACGGAGGACTCCCATAGCTTATCCTGTTCCTCACTTGGAACTTACTTATAAGAATAGATCAGGCAAAAACTGCTTGCGTTACCATCCAGCAGGTCAATGGAAACGAAATACTGACCACTATCGGACGGCGAATATCCGGCGGCAGCTCGATCTCCTCCATCGTAATGTTCAACGGTCAGGAGTCTGCCCGATTCATCATAAACGTTAACCGCGATCTTCTTCGCCGGATCGGTCGTACCAACGGAAAACCAATATTGATTTCCCGCGAAAAGATTGACTGCGATTAAGGATCGGTCAGCTGGTTTAAGCGTGCCACACCAATGGCCATCGCGAAGGTTGAAGCCATCGTTTGTAAATGCGCCGGCCACATCGAGCGCATTCCGGCGCGCATCAATTTCGGCATCCGTTTCAGCGAAGGCGAAACCTGCCCCAGCAAGGATGAAAAACGCGATGGCAAACGCGCGTTTCATCTCGCATCGGTTTTGGTTTGAATTTCGCGCATCAATTCGGTTACGACGCCGTTTACCTTTCTGACCTCCTCAATGCTCGGCACTTTGCCGCGTGGGAAGGCAACGAGCTTCTCAAGGGTCGTGAGTTGATCGCTGACGTTCTTCACTAGCGGATCATCGCGGAGTTGGGGCGACACATCATTGAGTTTCGCGTGAATGAAATTAACCAGCGCCGGCTGTCGCAACACCTTTGCGCTCCGCTCGTCATAGTTCGCCGCTACCGATCCGCTGACCACTTGGGTGCCGCGGATCCAGCCGCCGATACTCACCAGGATGACGAGGTCTTGATCGCTATGCGATTGCATCGAGTTTTTCACCTCGTTCTGTGTCGCCTCAAGCTCCTCCTGGAGCGAACCCCACTGATTGGTTTCGGCAAAATCATTGATGCTATTGCCGCGGCTGAGCACGTTTTGGCTTACTCCCAGCGCCTTGGCCATCTTGATCACATCTGAGCCAATGTTCTTCACCTGCTGGCTGTCCTGCGCTGCAACGGCGATGAATCCGTCTGCGATCAACCCTCCCAGGTTAAGTGCGAGCTGAGCGCGACTTTTATAAGTCGTGGGAATCGGTCCGCGATAGGCCCCGGTCCAATTTGGTTTGCTCGGTTTTTGCAGGGCGGCAAAAAGTTCTCCCGGCGTTGGTATCGTGATCGTATCGGTGCGCGCAGCTTTCGCCATTTGGTCGGGCGCAAGCTTCGCCGGCTGGGCG
>QHNU01000317.1:1218-1444 GCA_003218525.1 Verrucomicrobiota bacterium | reverse complement strand
AACGCCACCCCAATAGTCATCAACGCATGATGACGCTCGAAGGAACGGAGACATGAGGGTCCGAGCCGGACTGGCATTAACGTGGCAGTCGAATTTTCTAATCAGTGATCCGGATGCGCCGCTGGAGCGGAGATGGATTTCGATCCCGCCGAATACCTGGCACCGGCCCGTAGTCGGAAAAGGCGCTCATTGGGTGGTTGTGTCCTTCCACACGGTTCGAGCGGAG
>QHNU01000317.1:0-1110 GCA_003218525.1 Verrucomicrobiota bacterium | reverse complement strand
GAGCTAGGGATGGAAGCCGATTTGTTTCTTGGGCGGCGCAGGTGGAGCGATGAGTTGCTTGATCGCTTCGAACACGACCGCGAACTGCTCGTCATATTTCTTCTCGAGCGCTTCGATTTTGCGGGCGAGATCACGGTTTGTGTCCATGAGGCGGCGCAGCTGCACGAAGGTGCGCATGATGGCGACATTGACCTCGACAGCGCGCGAGCTGCGGAGGACGCTGGAAAGCATCGCGACGCCTTGTTCGGTGAAGGCATAAGGGAGGTAGCGACGTCCGCCATACGAACTTGAGGTCACAATTTGTGACCTCAAGTGGGCGCGCCCTGAAGGTGTGGTCACAATCTGTGACCTCAAGTTCTCGAACTCCTCACGCGACAGCTGGAAAGCGAAATCCTCCGGGAACCGTGCTTTGTTCCGTGACATTGCCTGATTCAAAGCCTTCGTGCTGACGCCGTAGAGCTTTGCCAGGTCGGCGTCGAACATCACCTTCTCCCCGCGAACGAAGAAGACGAGCTGCGCGACATTTTCCGGTTTGAGGGCGAGGGTGGTCATTGGTTTCGTTCAACTCCAGCCGCGCTTTCCGTCGTTGGTGCGCGCGGCTTCTTCCGGGCTGGGGATGAAGTGGCAACGCTATCAGACTCCTTGTTTTATGTGGAGCGGAAAAAGGCAAGTGGCAGCGACGTGGAACGCTAGAAACAAGAACATTCTATCCGCACAGGACGGATTCGCCGTGGCGAACATGACAAGAGGCCGGATTGCGGACCGAGAAGAGGCAAGAATTGCGTCAGGGGCGCAACGTTAAACGTTAAAAGGGTTACAAGGTTAAAAAGGGGGAGAACGAGGCATCAATTAAGAAGGAGGAAGAAAGCAAGGAAGGCAGAAGGATGAAGGCGGAGGTCGCAAGTCAGAAGTCAGCGGTCAGATAAGTGAAGGGGCGAGCTGAATTTCTCGGCCAGTTCCGAGACGAGCTTGGCGCGGTTGTCCGGGCGCAGCTCAATGACCGCCACGTCACGGCGGCGCTTCAGCTTCTCGGTGAATGGTAGCGGGCGGGCAAAGATGGTGGCGAGGAGTGGGCCGTCACTTTCTAGGACCTCGATTACTGTGTCGCGA
>QHNU01000130.1 GCA_003218525.1 Verrucomicrobiota bacterium | reverse complement strand
TACGCGATCACCTTTCTTCACTTCAAACTCCGTCACTGTCGTCAAGTCGAGGCCACGGGTTTCAACCGGCGTTCGCAAGATCAGGCCGTTTGGTCCTGCGATCGCTTCAAGTCCGCCGTGACGCTTTCGCACCCACGGCACAATTTCGCCATAATCAAAACGAATGATCAGCTCCATTCGCATGGCGACGTTTCCGCGTACCCCTTCCACCATTCGAATGATGTCCGGATTTGTGCCGCGCGGCGGCATGAAATCGATCAGTCGCACCGCTCCCTCTGCCGTCTCCAAGGTCGTCTCGAGAATTAATGAGTCGCCGCGGTAGGTCCGCGAACAGCGAGTTACTTTTGCCGTCGGCTCAATCAACCAGCGCCCATTATTCTTGTCACCCAGCAATGCGGCGAAACACGCTGCCGAATCAAACCGCGGAAAGCACAGCCAATCGATCGAACCGTTTCGGCCCACGAGCGCGGCTGTCTGGGTGTCGCTAAGAAATCCGTAATCCTCGATCAACATTTTCTCACGTCTTTCCGAGCGCGCACTGATTACGATTCAGCCAGACGATTGATTCCATCCTGCGTCAGTCGAAATACCGTCCAGTCCTCCAGCGGCGTCGCTCCCAATTTTCTGTAGAACTGGATTGCCGGTTCATTCCAATCGAGCACCGCCCATTCCATCCGGCCGCAGCCGTGATCGCGCGCAATTTTCGCGAGGTGGATTAGCAGGGCGCGACCATAACCGCGACCTCGCGTTTCCGGTTTCACAAAAAGATCTTCAAGATACAAACCGGGCCGGCCGAGCCAGGTTGAAAAATTGAAAAAATAAACGGCAAAACCTATTGCCTCCTTACCTTCAAAAATAAGGACGACTTTTGCTGACGGCTCAGGTCCAAATAGTACGTCCCGTAATCCTTGCTCCGTCGCGACGACATCATTTGGCGCGCGTTCGTAAGTGGCGAGGTCAAGAATCAACTGGAGGATAATGGGAATGTCCGAAATGGTGGCATCGCGAATTTGGACAGGTGGAGAAGTCATGGGGCTAAATTATAAATCCGATAATCGGCCGTTGCGCTCTCGAGAGAAGCGTTGCGTGCCAGATAATCGGTAAATTCTTTGTAGTAATTGAGCCACCAAGTTGTGCCGTTGTAAAAAACGAGATGCGTGGCCCCGTGCCCGCGCAACTTTTCCAGATTCGAAATGACCTGCGCGCTGTCAGCAGGGTTCCCGTCGTAAATTCCATTCTGCTCCAAAAAATGCCAGCCTTTGCGATGAGCATAATACAAAGCGGTCGGATCGCCGTCGTCAGCCGCGATAATCAGCGCGTTGGATCGAGTTCGGTCGTGTAATTCAAGACCCAACCGCCAGAGGGCCTGCGCCGTCGGAGTAAAAAATTGGCGGCTATAGAAAAACGAGAACGCCAGAAAGATTATCAGCAACCCGATCACGATGCCTAGATTCCATTTTTTCTCCGCAAACTTCAGCGCGACACCGCCAAAAGCCGCCGCGATCGGAACGAGCGGTAGCTGGTACCATTGATGGCGGCTGCCGTAGCCGACAACAATGATGAAGACCATCATCGCGACGAGCCACCAGCGAAACGGTGCGGCGCGTGGATTGTTTCGCGAAACGAACATCCCGAGAACGGCAATTGCGAAAAGAATGGGCGTGAGCGTGCTCGTGCATGTCTGAAGGACAATATGCCAATACCAACTCATGCTCATGATCTGAATGCCGCCAGCGCCGAAAAAATGATGCGGGTAAAACTGCAGTGCGATCTGGTGGGCATGCCAATACCAGATTATCGACGGAAACAGTGCGATTAGGGCGACGAGCCACAAAGATAGGCGACGAAACATTCCGATGCCGAATTTCCGCCAGGCCACGACTGCCATCGGCACGGCAACGGTCGCCATGGGAGGCTTGATTAGCAGAGCCAGGCCGGTCACCATCGATGCAATCAGCAGATTGTAGCTGACGCCGTCACTGGCGGCAGAATCATGGGTCTTGCCGTCATGCGAACCAGCTAGACCGCGCCCAAAAAAATAAAATCCAGCGAGCGCGAGGGCGAGCGCCGGCATGTCTGGCATAAACGCGCGCCCAGCCGCAATCGAGAGTGGTGCAAATGAATAGAAAACAAGCGCATACGTCGCCGCCGCTTCATCAAATGCGCGCTGAACGATGGCGAACAGGAAAGGCAGTGACAAGGCAAAGGCCAAAATCGTCTGCAATCGCCCGATCCATTCCTGCACCCCCAGAAATTTGTAAGCGATGGCGGCGGTAAACGGGAGAATCGGAAATTCGGTGCCGACAAAGCCGGGCTGATCCCCTGCCCAATCGATCTGCGGCCGCGCAAAATGGAATCCGTTCTCGGAATAGTTGCGCGCAATCGCGGCGACATCACTTTGCCGCCAGCTCCATCGATCGATAAACGGTGCGTCGATTTTCCAGCACCGTGCCGCCACCGCTGCCACGCAAACAAGGATAATTATGGTGTTTCGACGCGACATCGTTCGCGTCTTGACAAAGCGCCTCGCCGAAGTCAATCGAGTACGGGCAAGGAGGCGCGTGAACCAGACATCTTGTCATCTCCATTTGGTAATGGCGCGAATTTCATTCCTTGCACTCGTGTTGGCAGCCGTCGCGATACCGTTACCAAGTCAATCACAGGAGTTGCCATCGTTGATCAATGTCGTCGATTACACAAAACTTCTTCCGCTCCTCCCCGAGGCGCCGCCCGGTTGGACCGCAGATAAACCAGAAGGATCAACTACCGACGTCGGCGGCTTCAAACTAACGAACGTGCATCGCGATTATCGCAAAGGCGAAGGCGATAATGGGCCGACGACTTCGATCAGCATTCTCGACTCGGCCGCCAATCCCGATTACGTCGAGGCAACGACAGCGGCCTGGAGTTTTTCAACCAGCTCCCCCGACGGTTATTCGAAATCGGTGACGATCGATGGCAATCGGGGCTTCGAGACGTTCGAGAACGAGGGGAAACACGGCACTCTCTGGTTGATGGTGGCGAAACGATATTTCGTGCAAATCGAGACCAAGGACCAGGATTCTGCCGCGCTTCAAGAGTGGGCCAAGCGTGTAGATCTGAAGAAGTTAGCGGAAATTAAATAGGCGCTCGGCGGTCGATCACGCGACCGAGCTCGTTTTGGTCAGCAGATTCATATGCCGCAATCGCTCGGTCAGAACTTTCATCACATGCGTCGCAAAATAGGGCGTTTGCTGCACGAGGAAATGGAAGCGCCGTTGATCAATTTTGGCCAAGCGACACGGCTCCGTCGCGACAACTGTCGCAGTGCGTGGACTGGAATCGACCAGGGCCATTTCGCCGATCAGCGCTCCCGAGGTTGCGCTCTCTACCAACGTCTCGCCCACGCGCACGTCGGCTGAGCCCTCGAGTAGGACGTACATGCTATCACCGCGATCGCCTTCGTGGAAAAGCGTTTCGCCTTTGGCGAGCTCAACTCCATCGCTGTCGTGGCGGAACAATTCGGCGGGATGCATTGGATCTCAGGCTACGCGTCCTCATGTTTTTGCTGCAAGTGACGAACAGGCGCGCGATTGCGTTGCTGCCCGTTTCATTTCCGCTCAGCCGCTTCTCCAGTCATCGGCACAAAGCGCACCGGCGAGACGGCGCGCTGTCGCAACTCACCGTTTTCTTTTTCAAGCAAGTACAAATCCTGGTTCCCGAGCGGCCCGACTGGGACAATCATTCGGCCGCCTTCCCTTAGTTGTTCAACAAGGGGCTTCGGCACGTGATCCGGTGCACAAGTGACAATGATGCAGTCGAATGGGGCGTGCTCGGGCCAGCCCTTGTAGCCGTCACCGGCTTTGACGTGCACATTCTTGTAGGCGAGGCGTTGAAGTGTTGCTTCGGCCGTTTTCGCCAACGGCTCAATAATCTCAATCGAGTAAACTTCGGCGACCAATTCGGCCAGGATTGCTGCTTGGTAACCCGAACCGGTACCAATTTCTAAAACGCGATCGCCCGCTTGTGGACGCAACGCATCGGTCATAAACGCAACGATAAAAGGCTGCGAAATAGTTTGATCGTAACCGATTGGTAACGGCCGATCATCGTAACTGGCAGCGCGGAATTCTTCCGGCACAAATTCCTCCCGCGGCACTTTCCTCATCGCCGCGAGCACCTTCTCCTCAGTGACGCCACGCATCGCGATTTGCTCCTTGACCATACGCTCACGTTGCGCCGCGAAATCATCAACCGACGTACTCGCATGATCGCACCCGGCGCCAGCCAGCAGCGCGAGCATCAGTAATTGCCAAACTCGCCCCACCCGGCAAAGTTCGTTGTCATTCCGAGCTGAGTCGAGGACTCTCTCTATTGAATCACATGAACGAAGAGCGCAAAACGTTAGAACAGCGCGCACAAATGACTGATATCGAACGTCTCCGTCATTCGGCGGCGAATGTCCTAGCTACAGCCATTCTTTGTCATTCCGAGCGCAGCGAAGCGAAGCCGAGGAATCTCTTACTATCATGAACGAGGATCGCAAGATGCCCGAGACGCGCGCCCAGATGACGGAGATCGAACGCCTGCGTCATTCGGCAGCGCATGTCCTAGCCACGGCCATTCTGAAAATCTGGCCGGAAGCCCAATTTGCGGCCGGCCCGCCTGTCGAGAACGGCTTTTACTACGATGTCGAACTCCCCCACCGCATCTCGCCGGAGGATTTCGAGAAGGTCGAGGCCGAGATGAAGAAGGAGATCAAAGCCAACCATCCGTTCGAACGCGTAGAAGTTTCGCGCGATCAAGCGCTCGAGATGGCGAAACGTGGCGAACTTGGTGCCCTTAGTGCGAGATCTGAACCCTCCAAGTACAAACTCGACATCATCGAGAACATTCCCGCAGGGGAAACGATCTCGTTTTATCGCAACGGCGATTTTCTCGACCTTTGCGCCGGCCCGCACGTCATGCGGACGGGAAACATCGGCGCGTTCAAGCTGACCAATGTGGCCAGCGCTTACTACAAGGGAGACGAAAAGAATCCGCAGCTGCAAAGAATCTACGGCACGGCTTTCAAGACGAAGAAGGAACTCGACGACTACTTCGCCATGCTCGAGGAAGCGAAGAAGCGGGACCATCGAAAACTCGGCAAGGAGCTGGAGATTTTTGTGTTCGATGATGATGTCGGGCCGGGGCTCCCGATGTTTCTGCCGCGTGGTGCAGTAATCGCGGAGGAACTGG
>QHNU01000316.1:986-2385 GCA_003218525.1 Verrucomicrobiota bacterium | reverse complement strand
GCGCCCGTCTGTTGTCGACAGTTTGGGGAATGAACGCGGCCCGAGCCCGCTGCAAGACATTGCAGAAGGCGATCCATTCCAGAAACCGGTAGCTCGATGCAATTCGATCGAAGCTCACGCGAACAAGTGAAACAGCGGAACGACGAGTGGCGTAAGCAGGATGATGTCCGCTAAGGCGACACGCTCATCGCGTCGAAGAGAGTTGGCTTCATTTAGGAAAGCGAGAAGGGTCGCAGATGAGGTGAGGCAGAGTGAAATAGCTCGGATTTCGTTGGGAATGGCCATGCAAAGGGCAAGTCCTCCCAAACCCAGGCAGGCAGCTTGCGGCAACCAAAGAAGCTGCGGATGCGCTGTTGCGAACGATTCTTTTCCTTGTGCGACATCAAGATCACGCTCCCAAACGGAAATGCTCAGACAATTTAGTGAGCAAAGAATTCCAAAAAGGATCGCGCTGACCACAAACCGAAATTCGGTACAATTGATTGGGGCAAGCGTCCCGGATGCGAATAAGAATCCGACGACCATTTCTTTTACCGGTAATCTTTGCCAGATCCAACCGGCGAAATGATTCAGCGCTAAATAGATCGCGATCGCGCCCGCAATGGCGCTGCCAATCACGCGCGTCCGCGGTTCGATCAGGGTCAAGCAAATGATCGAATCGACGACCATCAACAAAGGGATTAAAACGACCCAGATCGCATGATGTTTCGCACAGAATCGTTGCCGGGCCGACGTCGAGGTGCCCACAGGAATGCTCGCGCAGTCAGCGAAGCGATCGGCCGAATAGATCAGCCATGCTGTGAGAAACAACGCCAGGCGATTGGGCAGGGCGACAACTGCTCCAACCGCACTGGCAAAGAGCCATTGCCACGTGACCGCAACGACTGGCGCATCCAAACAGATGGCACTGAGCCACGTGAGTGGCGATAAGCCTTGGTGGTCCGGCACTTTTTTACATTCGCCGATCGTCTCCGGAACATCGATCAACCGCTGCACATATGAATGAAAGCGCGGCTGCTGATTTCGCAAAAATTTGGATTGAATGTTGCTGCCAAGTAAAACGGTTCTAACTTAAAATTAACCAGTTAGAACTAACTGGAGGAGAACGTATGCAACCTTTCAGCCAAACAAATAAGGCGGTACAATCGCTGCCAAATCATCTTTTGCAGTTCGCGGTCGATCAGCGCTACGACGAGTATACGCCGGTCGATCACGCGGTCTGGCGGTTCATCATGCGCCAGAATATTTTCTTCCTGAAGGAATACGCTCACAAAGTCTATTTCCAAGGCTTACTCGATACCGGCATCTCGTTCGAGCGCATCCCGCGGATCGAGGAAATGAATGACATCCTCGGACGAATCGATTGGGGGGCGGTGGCCGTGGACGGCTTCATTCCGCC
>QHNU01000316.1:0-858 GCA_003218525.1 Verrucomicrobiota bacterium | reverse complement strand
TATTCCCAGTACCTCCAGCGTTTCGGCGAAGTGGGCGCGAAGGCAATGTCCTCACGAAAGGATTTTGAGCTTTATGAAGCGATCCGGCATCTCTCGATCCTGAAAGAGCTGCCGAATTCGGACCCGAAGGAGGTGGAGGAAGCGACACGGGAAGTCGAGTTCCGGCAAAAAAATCTCGGGAACCCATCGGAGATGGCCCTGCTTTCGCGCTTGCATTGGTGGACGGTTGAGTATGGCCTGATCGGGCCCCTGAGCGATCCAAAGATCTATGGAGCAGGGTTGCTGTCGTCCATTGGAGAATCGGTCTCGTGTCTCGAAGCAAACGTAAAGAAAATTCCGTACTCGATTGAGGCAAAGAATACCCCGTTCGATATCACGACGCGGCAACCGCAGTTGTTTGTCTGCCGCGATTTTCAACATTTGAGAGATGTGCTCGAGGAGTTCGCCAGCACCATGGCGTACCACGTCGGTGGCCTAGAAGGAATTAACAAGGCGATTGAATGCAAGAATACAGCGACGGCTGAGTACTCGAGCGGCTTGCAAATTAGCGGTATTTTCACCGAGGTCATGACGGACGCCAAGCATTCGCCTATTTATTTGCGAACGACCGGGCCTACTGCGCTCGCGGTCGCCGATAAACAGCTTGATCGCCATGGCAAAGATCGTCATGGCGAAGGCTTCGGTTCACCGATCGGCCGCTGGAAGGGCGTGGCGACTGCGCCCGAAAATTTGTCCGACGATCAATTGTGCAGCATCGGAGTGATTGAGGGGAAAGACTCAAAAATCGAATTCGAGAGCGGTATCACCGTGGCAGGTCGAGTCGGGCAGATTTTGCGTCGAGACGGCAGACTGCTTTTG
>QHNU01000129.1:29293-32949 GCA_003218525.1 Verrucomicrobiota bacterium | reverse complement strand
CTTGTTACGCGGAACCTTGGCCATCCCATCTGTGTCGGGCACGCCTGGAGCGGTCGCGCCGTTGTCAGAGGAGTGCAAATTTTTCATTTGGCGCTCCTCTTGGAGTGCATGTTGCGTCTGAAAACGCTCGACGATATCGACGACACTGCGTCGTCTGATGAGCCGGGCGATGGCGGCGCAGATTCCCTTCGACCCGGCTGTCACGACTTCGTCTGCGATTTTTTTTGTGTTCATTTTTTGTATCCCCGTGATCATGACTTCGAAGGCTGAGCTTGCACTTTGACTTCCACGCCCTCGTGCAATGAGCCGCTTGGGTTCGCCACGAGCGGCTCGGCCGGGTTGAGGCCAGAAAGAATTTCTACCTTATCCCCGAGATCGCGTCCGAGTTTGACTGAGCGCGTGCGAATGGTTTGCTTCGCGTCGACGGTCATAACCTTGGGACCATCGGATTGGACCATGACGGCGTTGCCCGGAACGAGCAGCGTGCGCGGATCTTGCGGAAAGGCGAATTTGATCTCGGTGTACATTCCAGGAAATAATTGGCCGTCGTTGTTCGCGACTTGCAGCTCGGTCAACAGCGTGCGCGACGCCGGATCGAGCGCACCGGCGGTGCGGACAACTTTCGCGTCGAACGTCTTTTCCGGAATTTCGCGCAATGAAATGGTCGCGCTTTGTCCCGGAGTAACCGAGCGCGCGTTGGTTTGTGGAACCGTGACATAAATGCGGAGCGTGTCCGTCTCTGCCACGTGGAAGAGCGCGGCGTTTTGGCCCCCATTGCCGGCGGAGACAAGCGCGCCGTTATCGATGTTGCGCGCAGTGACGATCCCGGCAAATGGCGCGACCACTTTTTGGAAGCCTTGCAACTTTTCCAGCCGGGCCACGTTTGCTTGGGCGGCAGCGAGGTCCGCTTGGCGCGCATCCAAGGCGGATTTCCTCTCATCGAACTCCTGTGAGGAAATGACTTTCTTTTCAACCATTTCCTGCCACCGCTTCAATGTCGCTCGCGCCAGTTCGGAGTTGGCCGCGGCCTGCTGCGCAGCTGCCCGTGCCTGATTCAATTCCTGATCGATTTCCGGCGTCTCGATTTCCGCGAGCAACTGGCCGGCTTCGACTTTCGTACCGATATCGGTGTACCACTTGCGGACGTAGCCGTTGGTGCGGGCGTAAATCCCCGCCTCCTGGATTGCCTGTGTGCTTCCGGGCAAAACCAGGTTGGCGAC
The DNA here is from genome assembly GCA_003218525.1 of Verrucomicrobiota bacterium. Taxonomy (GTDB): domain Bacteria; phylum Verrucomicrobiota; class Verrucomicrobiia; order Chthoniobacterales; family UBA10450; genus AV69. Next base: position 31,729 of record QHNU01000129.1, on the reverse strand, counting down.
GCCGTCGGGGCGCTGCGTCGTCACGACACTTACCGTCGGGCGCTGATCGCGCACCGCACTCGTCAGTGCAGCGTTCGCGTGCCAACGCGGGAGCATTCCGACAAGAAACAATAGAGCGAGCACCACGAGTGTGCCGAGCACAGCGCGCCCGCTCAGGCCGCGCCGGACATTCCTCGCGGAGGATTGAAAGTTAGCTTTGAAAGATTCGATGTGTTCGGTTGTGGTCATTTGATTCTTCCTTAACGCTGGGTTGGCGGGTCATTTGCTTAGCGCGCATCAACGAAGACCTCCCGCGACACGCAGCGTTTCGCCGGTGATCCACGCGGAATCGGACGAAGCGAGAAAGACCGCCGTCGGAGCAATGTCCTCGGGTTGGCCGATGCGGCCCAGCGGTGTTTGTGCTTCAATACTTTTGCGGAGATCGCCTTGGTCGAAGCCGGCTGCGCGCACTCCCTCCGTTTCCACCATCCCGGGATTGATGGCGTTGACTCGAATTTTGCGCGGGCCCAGTTCCTTGGCCAGCGTTCTGGTGATGGCATCGACCGCGCCCTTTGTGCCGGTGTAAACCGACGAACTCGGCGGTGTCAATGACGTGACGGTCGAGCTAATGTTTATAATGTTGCCGCCAGTGGAATCGAATTGCTTGACCGCTTCCTGCGTGGCGAGCAGCAAGCCGAGAACATTCACATCAAAGTGTTTGTGGAACTGTTCCTCGGTGATCTCTTCCAGTGGAGACCAATCGTAAACTCCCGCGTTGTTGACGAGGATATCGAGCTTGCCGAACGCGCGCTTTGTTGCAGAGAAGAGACGTTCTACTTCTGCCTTTTTCGCGACATTGGCCTGGACGGCTACGGCCGTTCCTCCGCGTTTTGTAATTTGATCGACCACGCGATCTGCGCCTTCCTTTGAAGTGGCATAGTTGACGACCACGGCCGCGCCTTCAGCCGCGAGATGTTTGGCGATGTCCGCACCGATTCCTTTTGATGCGCCGGTTACGACGGCGACTTTTCCTGCGAGTTTTTTTGTGTTCATTTTTGTTTCTTTCATGTTGGAATTCCGATTTGTCGTTAGTGCTGGGAGGCTGGTTCAAATGGTGTGTGGATCAGATCCGGATCGTCGTCTATTTCGCGCGGGCGGGTTTTGTGACGGATCACGCTGAAGACGACAGGGACGAAAAAGAGTGTCGCTACGGTTGCGACCAGCAGACCGCCAATGACAGCGCGGCCAAGCGGTGCGTTTTGCTCGCCGCCTTCGCCAAGCCCGAGCGCCATCGGCACCATGCCAATGATCATTGCGAGCGCGGTCATCAGGACCGGGCGTAAACGGGTGTGACCGGCAGTGATCGCGGCGTCGAGCGCGCTCCGTCCTTCTCGCAGCTGCTCGTTGGCGAACGTGATCATCAGGATGCTGTTGGCCGTGGCGACGCCAATGCTCATGATCGCGCCCATCATTGACTCGACGTTGAAGGTCGTGTGCGTCAAAAACAACATCCACAAAATGCCTGCGAACGCACCGGGCAGGGCTGTGATAATAATGAACGGATCGGTCCACGATTGAAAATTAACGACCATTAGGAAGTAGATGAGGGCAGCGGCGAAGATGAGGCCGAGGCCGAGTTTGCTGAACGCGCTGTTCATGCTCTCTACCTGGCCGCGCACGGTCAGCGTGCTGCCGGGTGGGAGTTTTGGCCGGAGCTCGTTTACAATTTTCGTCACCTTGTCCGAGACGCGGCCGAGGTCAGCGCCTTGGACGTTGGCATAAATATCGAAGACCGGTTGTACGTTCGTATGGCTAACGTCCGCTGGTGTTTCATTGCGCTCGAGCGCGACAAGGTTGCTGAGTAGCTGCGGGTGCGCCGGATCGTTGCCCGCGAGCGACGTCGAAGTAATGGCGCCGACTGAATCGACTAGGTGCTGCGGGGTCTGAATGGCGACGGGATAATTGATTCCGCTTTTCGGATCGGTCCAAAAATTGGGGGTGACCTGAAAGCTGGAGCTGAGCGAAATGAGCAGACTGTTGGCAACATCGCGCTCGGTAAAGCCGAGCTCCTGCGCACGGGTGCGATCGACTTTGACGCGCAGCTCCGGCGCGTTCGTTACCTGGTGTAGACCAACATCAACCGCCCCCGGAATTTGTTTCACCCGTGCCTCAATCTGACGCGCGATCGCGTAATTCGGCTTGTCAGCATAGCCGGCAACTTGGATGTCGATCGGCGCTGGTAATCCAAAATTCAAAATCTGGCTAACGATGTCTGCCGGCTGGAAATAAAAACTCAGCTGCGGAAACCGCGCCGCGAGTTGCTCGCGTAGCGTTTTCATATACGCCGGAGTCGACCCGCGATGATCGGGTTTGAGCGAGACGAGAATCTCGCCGTCCGCGGAACTAATGGTGGCATTGTCGCTAAAAGCGAGGTTGATGCCTTGCGGTATGCCAATG
>QHNU01000129.1:28675-29132 GCA_003218525.1 Verrucomicrobiota bacterium | reverse complement strand
CCGGCAGGATCGCGAATGCGCTTCCGACCAGAACCGCGAATAGAATGAAGACGGTCAGGCGATTTTGCAGCGACCAAGCGAGTGCATCGACGTAACGCTGACGCAGATTCTCGAAGCGTCGATTAAAGGACTCTTGAATCCGGGTGAAGAAATTGGACGGCGGTTTTTCGCCTTCGTGGCCCCGGATAAGATATTTCACCATCACCGGCACGAGTGTCCGTGAGAGGAGATAAGAGGCGAGCATGGCGAAGACCACGGCGAGCGCGAGCGGCGTGAAGAGGTATTTCGCCGGGCCGGTGAGGAAAACGACCGAGACAAAGACGATACAAATGGCGAGTGTGGAAACGAACGCGGGCACGGCGATCTGTTGGGCGCCATCGAGGATCGCGCGCTGAATCGGTTTTCCCTGGGCGAGGTTGCGGTGAATGTTTTCGAGCTCAACCGTGGCATCATCAAC
>QHNU01000129.1:23171-28609 GCA_003218525.1 Verrucomicrobiota bacterium | reverse complement strand
GACAACGGAATCGACACCATGACGATGAACGTGCTGCGCCAACTCCCGAGGAAGAGCAGGATCATGGTGGCCGTGAGTAACGCCGCGATGACACCTTCTTTGACCACGCCGCTAATTGCCGCGCGTACGAAAATCGACTGATCGAATAACTCCGTCATTTCCAGACCAGGAGGCGCGGCGGCGCGCATACCGGGCAGCAGCGCCTTGATCTGATTCACGATGTCGAGGGTCGAGGCGCCGCCGTTTTTCAAAATCGTCAGCAACGCCGACGGGGTGCCGTCCTTGCGTACCACATTTGTCTGCACCGCGAATCCATCGCGCACATGGGCGACGTCGCGGATATAAACCATCGAGCCGTTCACCTGTTTGATCGGCACATCGTTGAGCGCGGCGACCGTGTCCGGACTGCTGTTGAGGGTGACGGTGAATTCGCGTTCGCCGATTTTGGAGGAGCCGCTGGGAAGCGTGAGGTTTTGTGCATTGACGGCGTTGCCCACGTCCAGCGGCGAAAGGCCTTTGGACAGTAACGCCTGCGGATCGAGATCGATCATGATCTGCCGCGGCTTGCCGCCATAGGGAAGGGGCAGCGTCGCGCCCCGCACCGGTGCGATCGCCTGACGCACGCGGTAAATTCCGTAGTCGTAGAGTTGCGCTTCGCTGAGATTCTTGCTGCCCAGCGCGAGCTGCAATATGGGAACGCTCGACGCGTTGTAACGAATGATGAACGGCGGCTGCGTGCCTGGAGGCATGCGCCGCAAAATGGTTTGCGACACCGCTGTCACCTGCGCGATGGCGGAATCGATCCGGACGTTAGGTTGAAAGAAAATCCGGATCACCGCTACGCCAGCGAGCGTTTGCGACTCGATGTTCTTCACGTTATCGACCGCGGACGAAATCGTGTACTCGCTGAAGGTCGTAATTTGCTTCGCCATTTGATCGGCGGAAAGGCCACTGTATTGCCAGACGACGGTGACGACCGGGATGTCGATCTCAGGGAAAATGTCTGTCGGCGTGTTTTTGATTGACGCGACGCCGAGAAGCAAAATGACCAGCGCCATCACAACAAACGTGTACGGGCGCCGGAGCGCTAACTTTACGATCCACATAAAGCCGGAAAAAGCTGATGGCTTTCGATTTGGCCGAAGCCGGGCTGAGCTAACTCGTCGTCGTGTTTGGGGCCCCCGGATCCGAGTCCAAGCTCCGCGATGTGCGCTTCCACCAGATCAGGCAGAAACAAATGCGGGAAAGGTGACAAATCCCACGCCCTCGCTTCTTCCTTGTCGAGGACGATTCGAATGATGTCGCCTAATCCTGGGTAAGCGTGCTCGTACTGGCGTTGGAGCCTATCTTTTAGGTGCGAAACGGCACCGGTTAACATCTGGGGAAAAACTGCTTCTGGATTGGTTTGCTGGTCAGTTTCCATGGTTTTTTTACTCTTCGTATATTTGACTAGTCGTCTATGAAATTGGCAAAAAAAGAGATGGTTACGAACTCGCTGCCTGTACGTGTTTCACGCCCAAAACGTCCATCGCGACTTGCTTAAAATCGCGCAGCAAGCCCACATCGTTCTCAATTCGGGCTTGGGCAAGCGTGCCGTGATAACAGGCGAACAACGCTCGTGCCTTTGCTTCGGGGTCGGGCGCCTCAATTAATCCCTGCGCATGCGCGTCGCGAATCGCGGACTCGAAATACTTTATCTTCCGATCCCAAATGCGCTCCACGGTGGCGCGCACCCCTGGGTCTTGTGTGCTCACCTCGCTCCCGATGCTTAACATAGGGCATCCGAGGATGGAACCGCACGCTTCTTGAAGCTGCACATGATCGAAATAGCGATCGAACCGCTCGAGAGGCGGAACTGTTGGAGAAAAAAGAGCGTCCATGTTCGCCTTGTTTTTGTTCCATTCTGCCTCCAATGCAGCGACGGTCAGTTCGGACTTCGACTTGAAGAAATAGTAAAAGCTTCCCTTTTTGGCCCCGGCCCGCTCGCAGATCGCGTCTACTGAAGTCGTGCCGTAGCTGTTTTCCCACATCAAATCCAACGCCGCGTCGGTCAGCCGCTTCTTCATGTCGCTTACTCGGGGCATAGCGCAAGATTGCCGATGTAGACTGATCAGTCAAGTATTTTTTTAATAATTTCTTAGGCGGCGGGAATTCAAGCGACCGCCGGCCGGGGTGATCTTGTCTCGGCCGGAAGATAATCTTCCTGCCTGTCTCGGGCGACAAGCATCCTGCTCGTCGAAATCCAGCTACCGGAACACGCCCTAACCGGAGGTAAATAGCCTCGGCTGTGCGGCGAGGCAATGGCCAACAGATGACTGTCCCTTATGGGACGCAGAAGTCAGGGAAACTCACCATGATTGACGTTTCCGTCCGATTTGATGTCGGACACTATCACGACGATGGCCTACGTTCCGCGCCTTTACCGCGAGCAGATACTTTTTCCACGACGTAGAACGTTACGGGAATTAAAAAGATCGCGAGAAAACTGGCCGCGAGCATCCCGCCTATGACGGTTGTGCCCATCACCCGGCGCGCGACGGCCCCGGAGCCCGACGCGAGCCAGAGAGGCACACAACCGAGGATAAATGCAAAGGAGGTCATCAAGATTGGTCTCAATCGCAGCCGAGCGCCTTCGAGTGCAGCGTCAAGAAGTGGACGGCCTTTTTCGTATTCGAGTTTCGCGAATTCGACTATGAGGATGGCGTTTTTCGCCGCCAATCCGATCAACATGACGAGACCGATCTGCGCGTAAACATTGTTCTGCATCTGGCGCAGAAACAAGGTTGCGAAGGCACCAAAGACAGCCACCGGAGTCCCAAGAAGCACACTGAAAGGCAACGACCAGCTTTCATAAAGTGCGGCCAGAATCAGGAAGACAAACAGCAATGACATGCCAAAAACAACCGAGGCAGGCACGCCTTCCTGTGCCTTCTTTTCCTGAAACGACATTCCGAGGTAGTCGTAACCCATCTCAGGCGGCATGGTTTGACGGAAGGTTTCTTCGAGCGCTTTGGTCGCTTGGGCGGAGCTATAACCAGGCGCGGCTGCACCGTTGATCTGGGCGGAACGATATTCGTTATAGCGCATGGTAAATTCGGGACCCGAAATCTGCTTAATGGTTGTGATCGCGTCGAGCGGCAACATCTGATTGTTACCATTGCGCACATAAAACTGGCCGACATTTTTCGCGTCAGTTCGGTAATCGCCTTCCGCCTCGACATAGACCTGCCATTGGCGTCCAAAGCGGTTGAAGTAGTTCACAAAAAATCCGCCCATGAAGGTCTGAAGCGTTTGATAAACCTGTGCGAGATCGACACCTTGTTTTAGCACTTTGTCGCGATCCACCTTCACGAAGACCTGTGGGACAGTGGGTAAGAAGGTGGTGCTGAGCCCGGTGATCTCAGGACGCTTGCGCGCAGCTTCCAAAAAGGTCTTCAAGTTTTTGGAGAGGAATTCGATGTCTTTCCCGGCCCGATCCTCCAAAACGAATGTAACTCCACCCGAAGCGCCTATGCCCGGAATCGCGGGTGGTGGAAATGAAAAAGAGATGCCCTCGCTGATGGTAGCGAGTTCTTTGTTCAGGCGCGCTTTGATCGCCTCATATTGCTCTTCCGGTTTTTTGCGCTTGCTCCACTCATCCAGGGTAACAAAGAAGAAGCCGTTGTAAGTAGCCTGAACATAACTAAGAAGACTGAAGCCGATCACGCTCGTCGTATACTTGACTCCTGGCGTTTTACTGAGGATGTCCTCGATTTTCTTACAAACTTCATCAGTGCGCTCGAGCGACGCGGCATCGGGTAATTGGAGTGCGATGTAAACGTAACCCTGGTCTTCCTCTGGCAGAAAGCTGGCCGGAAGTTTCGAACCGAAGAAGGCGGCGGCAATGGCAAAGACCAGCAGCAGGGCCAGACTGAAGAAACTTTTGTGAACGGCCAGCCGCGACAGGCTGACATACCCCTTCGTCGCGCTGCCAAAAATGCGATTGAATCGATCGTAAAACCAACCAAGCGGACCGCGCGCTTTTTTTCTCGGTCGAAGCAGGAGCGTGCAAAGCGCCGGACTTAAGGAAAGCGCGTTGAAGGCGGAAAAAATTACCGAAATTGCAATCGTGAGGGCGAACTGTTGATAAAGTCTGCCGGTGATACCGGGAATAAAAACCGTCGGCACGAAAACGGCCGAAAGCACGAGAGCTATGCCGATGACAGGACCCGAGACCTCTTGCATTGCCTGAAGGGTAGCGTCGCGGGGCGACATGCCTTCCTCGATGTGACGCTCGACTGCTTCGACCACGACGATGGCATCATCGACGACGAGACCAATTGCGAGGACGAGGCCAAAAAGTGAAAGCGTGTTGATCGAAAATCCAAAAAGCGGAAATAGCATGAACGTCCCGATAAGCGAGACCGGCACTGCGCACAGTGGAATAAGGGTCGCGCGCCAACCTTGCAGGAAGATGAACACGACAATGATGACCAGCAGGAGCGCCGCGAACAGGGTCTTAACGATCTCGTTCATGCCTTCAGTCACCGCACGTGTTTGATCGAGCGAGATTGCGTAGTCCATGTCGGCCGGAAAGCGCTGCTTTAACTCCGCCATCAATTTCTTTACTCCCTCGGCCGCCTGGATCGCGTTAGTGCCGGGAAGCTGATAGAGCGCGAGAATCGCGGAAGGCTTTCCGTTAAGTCGGCCCTTGAGGTTATAAGTTTGGGCGCCGAGATCGATGCGCGCCACATCCTTCACCCGCACAAAGGAGCCGTCGGGATTGGATCGAATCACGATGTCCCCAAATTCCTCCGGCGATTGCAATCGTCCCTGTGCGCGAACGGTGTAAGTAAACTTCTGCCCTTTCGGAATCGGTTCACTTCCGATCTGCCCAGCGGGATTCACGTTGTTCTGGTTCTTGATGGCGGTGACAATTTCAGGGACGGTGATGCCAAGCTTGGCCAACTGGTCTGGTTTGACCCACATCTGCATCGCGTACTGTCCCGCGCCAAAGACCTGCACATTAGAAATGCCGGGCACGCGCGTGAGTTGATCGACGAGATTGATGTAGCCGTAGTTGGCGAGAAAGATTCCGTCGTAGGTCTGTTTCGGTGAGTAGAGCCCGACGAGCATCAGAGGCGCCGAAGTCGATTTCTGCACAGTTATGCCGTAGTTATTGACGTCGGCTGGTAACTGGGAAGCGGCTTGCGACACTCGGAGCTGGGCAAGGATCTGATCGATGTTCGGATTAGTCGCGACATCGAAATTTACGGTCAGTCTCATGTCGCCGTTGTTGGCGTTGATCGAATACATGTAGTTCATGTTATCCACGCCGCTCATCTGCTGCTCAATCGGCGCGGCCACTGATTGCTCGATCGTTTGCGCGTCAGCTCCGGTGTAATGTGTCCGCACCTGGATTTCCGGCGGAACGATGTTTGGGAACTGCGCGATCGGCA
>QHNU01000129.1:18102-23159 GCA_003218525.1 Verrucomicrobiota bacterium | reverse complement strand
CCGATAATCGTCATCAAAATCGCGATAACGATCGCGACAATCGGGCGATTGATGAAGAACCTGGACACCTGAAATCAGGGATTTTTGGGCTTGTCGGCTTCGGCAACTGTGGGCGTTTCTGCCGGCGGCATCCAGCGCTTTGCCACTACCGGAGCGCCCTCTCGAATCTTTTGAATACCTTGCACGACCACCTTGTCACCAGGTTCAACGCCTTCTTTGATTTCCCACATTGCACCGAAGCGGTCACCGACCTTCACCGGGCGGATACTCGCCTTGTTATCACTGCCGATGACGGCAACCTGATAATTGCCCTGCAACTCTGTAACGGCTTCCTGCGGGACAAGGAGCGCGCCTTTCCTTGTCTCGGTAGTCGCGCGGATGCGTGCAAACTGACCGGGACGCAGAACATTTCCGGGATTTGGAAAGGTCGCTTCGAAGCGGATTGACCCAGTTTGTATATTAACGTTGCGATCGAGGGCGTAAAATTTTCCTTTTTGTGGATAGATCGATCCGTTGGCTAGAACCAACTCGAATTCCAGCCGCTTTAAATATTGTTCCTGTTTCTCAGGGTCCGAATAGCGCGTCGCGAACTCCGTGTAAGACTGCTCGCTGCCGGTACCGATCGCCTTGATCGGATCGACCTGAGAGATTGTTGTCAGCGGGCCGGTGCTGGGGCCGACAAGGTCGCCCACTTGCGCGGTAACGAAACCAGCGATGCCATCTATGGGCGCAGTAACCTTGGTGTATTCAAGATTGAGCTCGGCATCCTTCACGGCCGCCCGATCGGCTTCGGATAACCCTTTGCTGGACTCAGCGGCCTGGAACGCAGCGTCTCGCTCCTGTTGACTGGTTACTTTCTTGCTAAAAAGGTCCACCGCCCGCTTTTCATCTTGTTCCGCCTTGACGCGCGCCGCCTCGTCCTTGGCCAGTGTCGCCTTAGCCTGAGCCAATGCGTCTTCGAATGGCCGCGGGTCGATCTGGAAAAGCAGATCACCTTTTTTCACCGCAGTCCCTTCTTTGTAATCCTGTGAGATGAGGTGACCAGACACGCGCGCACTGATGGTGGCATTGACCAAACCATCGAGCGTGGCCACCCATTCTTTGACGATGGGCACGTCTTTTCGCGAGACTTCTGCCACAAGCACTTCGGGTGCAGTCGTGTTTGCGTTGCCCGATTTCTTGGAGCAGCCCGCTCCGAAGATAAGGCTAAGCGAAAGAATAATGACCGCGAAGAGATTTTTCATACTGTAGGCGCCGAGTCCTCGATTAATCGTTTAAAGTTACGAAGGTATTCTTCCAGCCGTTGGGATAGGGTGGACGGATTATAGATAGAACGGATTCTGAGCGTGATTTCCGTATCCTGATTGAAGGTCCGTTCGAACGAGACGACACCGGAGGCAAAACCGTGGGAAATTGTCCGCCACGCAATTCGCTGGTCCGGAATTCGAAGTAACACGCGCACGACACACTTTCGTTCTTTGCCATCGCGAAGGCAGGTAAAGGAGAAGTGGGTATCATCAATCCTTCGCACCTCTCGCACCGGCGTGATAAATCTCGGGAAATTCTCAAACTGCGACCATCGTTCATAGACCTTCAGGGTTGGCGCGCGGACGACGATGGACTGGCGCCCTGCATTCATCGCAATTGGCAATGATTCCATGGTCTGAGTCGACTCGTTAGGTTGAAAACTGTTGGGATTCATTTGTCAGAAGGGCTCCCTACCGAATCGGGAGTTCAAAAATGCAGATGAAACCAATCGATATGATCAACCACAGAGCCACCATCGTGATGATCGGGTGATTGATGAAAAATGCGGCCATTTGAAGTGAGGATCCTTTAGACTTCGTTGCGCTGGTATTCGTCCGCAGCGTCCACGCCTTTGCGGTAGCAGGCACCCCTGCGCGAAGGGCTCTGATACCTCGAACAACGCGGGGGCTACGTATTCCACCGGCCGCTGTCGACTCGCTAGGCCGAAAATAGCTAATATTCATTTTTCCCAGGCGCGCGACTCCATCCGTCTCTCGATTCTCTGAGTTTCCCCATCCCAGAGTCTCACGGTATTAGCGCCGGTGATGTCGCCGCTATTGCACATGTGGGGGATTTTCGAATATCCCACTCGGGAGCTCCGCGCTCCCTCGTTCGAGGTAGAGTCTGAACTTACGTAATCACATTAGCCAAAGCACGAATCCGCGCGGCGACTTCGCCGCTATCGGTTTCCGGCATTGCAATATCAAGAAGAATAAGGTCAGGCTTAACGCGCTGCGCTGTTTGGTGAGCTCTCGCTGGATCGTTTTCTTCCCAAACGGAGTAGCGCCCGGTGCTCTCCAGCGCGAGTTTGCAGAGAGAGTAAAGTCGCGGTTGTCATCGATGATTAAGATGCGCGGTTTCTCTTGGGCCTTTTCAACGGGCGGTGGGAGAAAATCCGCTTCAATAATTCTGTTCATCGGATCTCCATTTCGTTAGGTCATGACTGCTTTGACGCCGCGCAGTCGGTCGGCGGATCCGCAATCGCTTCGGCAAAACCCACAGGCGACAACGGTTTTTTGAGACAAGTTCGGGCGGCATTGGCGTAGGCGAGAAAGCATGCATGCTCTGCGTCCTCCGAAGTCTCTACAACGATGGGCAACCGTTCATTGCAAGTGTGGACCGCGCTGAGCAGCGTTCTGCCGCGACAACCGTCATCGAAATCCATCAAAGCGAAATCAAGCTCACAGCCACCTTGACAAAGAATTTGCAATTCTGTCCCGGATGCCTAGCGCGATGAGCACGACTGCATCCGTTCCGGAGACCGCGTCGCAGACTGATTGAGCGAAGGCACCGTCGCGCGTAAAAAGAAGAATCAGTGGCGATTTCATCGCATTTCTCCTCGTCCAACTTGCGCTCCGGTCTGGACTAACGAGCTGGAAGCGAGCGTCGCTATGAACGCCCACCGCCATTGCTCCCCGTCTCTTCTGCCAACCGTCGAATGTGGGATTCTCATCGAGTAATGGCGGATCCTGTTAATTGTTTGCACCCGGCGGCACTCCGAGTGACTGCAGCGTGTCCGGCGAAAGACTCCCGGTTACATCTAGCTGCTTGTCGATTTGATACTTTGCCACCGCATCGCGCGTCGTCGGACCGAAAATTCCATCGACTGGACCGTTGTAATAGCCCAGTTGAGTGAGCTCCGTTTGCACGGCTTGGACCGTGGAATCAGCCGCCGGGACTTCGTTATAAGCCGGCTCGGTGTTATCGTCCGGCAGAACATTCGCGGGCGCGGTGTTATCGTCCGGCTGAGCGTTAGTGTAGTAATCGTACGGATAGCCATCGGCGGGCGCGGTGTTATCGTCCGGCTGAGCGTTAGTGTAGTAATCGTACGGATAGTAGTCGCCGGCGTAATACGGCAGGTAATCCCACGGGTAGAATCCGGCATCCAGTCCGAACCAGAAGCCGTTGTCAAAAACAAAGAACCGATTGTGGAAGAAATGGGCATGCCGCCGGTCCCAGTCGCGGTGCCAATTTCCTTCATGACGTTCAGCGATGTGGTCCCTTCGCCCGTCCAATCCCCGGTGTGCAGCTGTTCCAGGTGAACGCGCCGCTAAAGCGGTGGCCGCACGATTAGACGCTGCCGCCGGCCGTTGCCCAACAGGATTGCGTGTTGAGCTGAAACGATTCTGCGGTTGGCTAGCCGCTGTTCTTGCGCCAATGGACGGAGTTACTGATCGGCCAACTCGTCCATTATAGACAGGCTGCCGATATGACGGACGCGCTCTAAATGAAGAGTAGCGCGGTATGCCGAAGCCAACTCCGCCTCCGCGCGCTCCCACTCCAAAGGATCTGCGCGCACCACCGAACGCCGGGGCTGCTGCGTGGAAGCCACCGCCACGGAAACCGCCTCCAACTGGTCCAGCCCGGCCGCCCCCGCCGCCGACGTGGCCACCACCGCTAAAACCACCACCACCGAAGCCTCCTCCACCTCCCCCTTGGGGACCGGCCCACGCGGCATGAGTGAGTGCGATCGATGTGATGCCAACTAGACTAAGTAATCTTAACTTTTTCATACTCCAAAGATCGTTACGGTTCCGTTTCGCGGCCATTGCACATGTGGGGGATTTTCTAATATCCCACGCGGGGAGTGCTCCCTACTTTCTCATTCGAGCTAACTGCAAACAGGAACGACGTAATCAGAGGCGGTAGGCTCGGCCGCTCGGCGAGGTGATGGCAAAAAGATCAGTGTCCCTTATGAGACGAAGAACTCGGGAGGCTCACTCATACTGACGCTTCAGCCCGATTTAATTTCGAATGATCACCAAGACGAGGCCGTAGGCTTTCGCCTTTGCCGCGAACAGATATTTTTCCGCGACTTAGAACCTCACCGGGATCAATAGAGATCGCGAGGAAACTTCCTGCTAACACTCCGCCTATGACGGTTGTGCCTGGCATACAAGCGCGGTGGTAAGAGCGCTAAATTTCTTCACAAGGCGATATGTCATTAGCTGTCAGTAACTAGCGTGATCATTTCGCGCAGGCAGATTTCGTTCAATGCCTGCGATCAAGTCTGGAATGCTGATTGGCTTGGCAAGGAATGTGGATGTCCTTGGATCTGCAGTGCCGATTTTGCCTCCGCTTTCGTCACCAGAGCCGTCAGAAAGACCACCGGTGTTCGGTGCGATGTCGGGTCGGATTCAATCCGCGCCGCCAGTTCGCCGCCATCCGCTTCCGGCATCGCAATATCTCTGGACAGAAAGTTTACGAGACGATTCTCGAGGCAGTTGGTGAGCGTATCGAAACGCTCGAGCAACAAGGCGAATCCCAAACGCCGTGGCGCGCTTATCACCACCTCCGCAAATTCCTTGATCGGCTGCCATAGCGGTATCCATAACCGCGGTCATCGTAGTAACCGTACCTGCCGTATCCATAGTAATCGTACGGGTAATAGCCGTAACCGTAATATCCGTACGGATAGCCCCAGCCCCACCACCCCGGAAAGCCGAAGTCGTCGAAGAAGATGACATCATTAGAGAATCGGTGATGACGGCCATCAAAACGGCCACCACGAAAGCCACCGCCGAAACGGT
>QHNU01000129.1:9000-18028 GCA_003218525.1 Verrucomicrobiota bacterium | reverse complement strand
CCACCACGAAAGCCTCCCCCGTGGAAACCGCCACCGCCGAAACCTCCCCCATGGAAACCGCCACCGCCGTGGAAACCACCACCGCCGTGGAAACCACCACCACCACCGTGGCCGCCTCCGCCCCCGCCGTGGCCAGCTGCCAATCCTGCGTGAGCTAGGGCGATCGATGTGATGCCGACTAGACTAAGTAATTTTAACTTTTTCATACTCTAAACATCGTTACGGTTCCGTTTCGCGGCCATTCCACATGCGGGGGATTTTCTAGTACCCCGCTCGGGATGTACGCCATAGCGAGTCACCGTCGCGCGTGAAGAGAAGAATCAGTGGCGATTTCATCGAATTCCTTCTCATTCAACTTGCGCTCCCGTCCGGACCAACGAGCTGGAAGTGAGCGTCACTAAGGGCGCCCACCTCCATTGCTCCCATCTCTCCTGGAAACCGTGGAATATGAGATTCTCATCAAGGTATTCCGCGCTTGTTAGCTACCTGTTGGTTGTGGCAACCCGAGGGATCGCAGCATGGCCGTAGTAAGACTACCGGTCACTTGCAACCCGTGATTGCTTTGATAACGCGTGATGGCCACGCGCGTCTGCGGGCCGTAAACACCGTCGATCACACCGCGATAGTAACCTTGCCTGGCCAGGTCCGATTGGACGGCACCGACCATCGACACCGAATATGGATCGTTGGACGCTCCGTATCCGTAATAATCCTGGTCGTCGTACGCATAGTAATCGTCGTAAGGATAAAACCAGGGATCCAGTCCAAACCAGAAACCGTCGTCAAAGACAAAGAACCGATTGTGGAAGAAGTGGCCATGGTGCCGGTCCCAATCGCGGTGCCAATTTGCATCGTGACGTTCGACGATACGGCCCATTCTTCCATTGAAGGGACGACCACTGAATCCTGGTCCGCGAGAACGGAATCCTGCTCCTCCGCCGAAACCGCCACGGACACCGCCACCGCCACGGAAACCGCCTCCAGCTGGCCCAGCTCGGCCGCCACCACCGTGAAAACCACCACCACCGAATCCTCCTCCACCGCCGCCGTGGCCAGCTGCCCATCCGGCGTTAGCTAGGGCAATCGATGTGATGCCGACTAGACTAAGTAATTTTAACTTTTTCATACTCCAAAGATCGTTACGCTTGCGTTCGTAGCCATTACGCATGCGGGGGATTTTCGAGTATCCCGTGCGGGAGATGATCCGTACTCCCTCTTGCCGATGCCCCGAGGCGCTGCCGCAATCGATCGACAACTTCAAGGTCGTTTTTGCACTCAAAGATCGCGGGCTAGGCGCAGATTACGACTATCGCCGAGCGATCTAATGAACTGCCGCGATAATGGCATTCCTTTATCGTGTGAGCTATCCCTTTTCATAACCTCACCGTATTGGCGGCGGTGCTGTCGCCGCCATTGCGCGCGTGGGGGATTGCATTAGCCAAAGCACATCATAGATGCCGCGCGCTTTGCTGACCTTGCGACGGAAGAATGACCGACTAATGAGCGTTGCTCGAGATCGCTCAACTGTGATGGCTTACGCAGTGCTAATCGCCTCAGGTGACCTCATATCGCTTCCGCTGGCTGGCGTAACGCTCAGCTTCACGTCGATGTGACTAGATACATTTTTCCGTGACTTAGAACCTCAGGGGATAAAAAAAGATCGCGAGGACACCCCCCCTAACATTCTGCCTATGACGGTTGTGCCCGGCGTAGGCACGGTAATAAGAGCGCTAAATGTTTCTTCGTTTAGGCGAAATGTGCTTCGCTGGACGCTGCGTGGGCGGGCAGATACCGTTCAACGCCTGCGACCAAGTCTGGAACGCTGATCGGCTTGGCCAAAAATGGATGCCCTTGGATCCGGAGACCCGATCTTGCCTCCGCTTTCGTGACCAGTGCCGTGAGAAAAACAATCGGCGTTCTGTGCAATGTCGAGTCCGATTCAATCCGGGCGGCGACTTCGCCGCCATCGGTTTCCGGCATCGCAATATCAAGAAGAATAAGGTCAGGCTTAACGCGCTGCGCGGTTTGGTGAGCCTTCGCCGGATCGTTTTCTTCCCAAACCGAGTAGCGCCTGGTCCTTTCCAGCGCGCGTTTGGCAGAGTAAGTGAAATCGCGGCTATCATCGATGATTAAGATGCGGGCTTTCTCTTCGGCTTCTTCAACGGGAGGAGGGAGAAAATTCGCTTCAATAATTCTATTCATAATATTCAATCTCGTTAGATTGGTGACGGTTTGACGGCGCTGCGCCGTCAGGTTTTTTGAGGCAGCTCCGGGCGCCATTGGCGTAGGCGATCCTCATTGATTTGTGCTTCTGTCCGCGGAAACGAGCTGGAAGTGAGCGCCGCCAAGGACGCCCACCTCCATTGCTCCCTCCTCTGCCCTACCAACCGTCAAATGTGTGAGATTCATCGATCAATTTCGCGCCTGTTAGCTACCTGTTGCTTGTGACAAGTTAAGGACCTGCAGCATGACGGGCGACAGACTTCCGGTTACATCGAGGTTGTTGGCGATTTGATACTTCGCGACGGCGTCACGTGTAGCCGGACCGAAAAAGCCATCGACTGGACCGTTGTAATAGCCCAGTTGAGTGAGCTCCGTTTGCACGGCTTGGACGGTGGAATCAGCCGCCGGGACTTCGTTATAAGCGGGCTCGGTGTTGTCGTTATCGTACTGAGGAACGTCAGCAGTGTAGTAATCATATGGGTAATAATCATCGGCGTAATACGGCAGGTAGTCCCATGGAAAGAATCCGTCGTCTAATCCGCACCAGAAGCCGTCGACAAAAACAAAGAAGCGACCATGGTCAAAATGTGCGTGCCGCCGGTCCCAGTCGCCATGCCAATTTGCGTCATGACGCTCGGCTATGTGGTCCGTTCGTCCGTTCGACCCGCGTTGCGAAAATGCTCGCGACGCATGCGCGGATGAAGGAATCGCACTACGATTGCGCGCGACGTTTGAAAGCATCTGGCGACTATTCGTTACCCGGCCGAATCCCGAAGAGAAGCGCGGTCTCATCGGTGACATGCCAGCTCTGCCTGCGAAGCGCGTGCCTCCGCCTCCGAAGCGCGCCGGCCCGCCTGAGAAGTGCGGAGCTCCGCCGCCACCGCCACGGAAACCGCCTCCGGCTGGCCCAGCCCGGCCGCCACCACCGTGAAAACCACCACCACCGAAGCCTCCTCCACCTCCCCCGTGAGGACCGGCCCACGCGGCATAAGTGAGTGCGATCGATGTGATGCCAACTAGGCTAAGTAATCTTAACTTTTTCATACTCAAAAGATCGTTACGGTTCCGTTTCGCGGCCATTGCACATGTGGGGGATTTTCTAATATCCCGTGCGGGAGATGATCCGTACTCCCTCTTGCCGATGCCCCGAGGGCGCTGCAGCAATCGATCGACAACTTCAAGGTCGTTTTTGCACTCAATGACCGGAAGCTCAATAGAGCGGCAAGAACATTGCCATTAGACCCACGACCAGAATCCAGAGAAGGGCGACGACCGATGAGGGCGTGCGCTGCGGATTGGAAAGGTGGACATGTGAAGGGGCGGGGTGGTCAAAAACCAAACGAAGACTGTCGGGATGGTTATCAAAGACCAAAATCAGCTGTACTCTTTTGCCTGTAGTCAGCTGCGTTGGCGGCAGCCATCTAGTTTGCTTGACTACAAAAATCTTTCGCGCGGGAACGGCGGCCCGTTCATCCAACAAAAGATCGCGGTGTAGGCGCAGATTGTGACAATCACTGGGTGGCCCAACGAACTGCCGCGATAACGGCATCCCTCGACGCTGTAAGCTATCCCTTTTCATAATCTCACGATATGAGCGACGGTGGTGTCGCCGCCACTGCACGCCTGAGGGATTTTCTAATATCCCACGTGGGGGTGCTCCGTGCTCCCTCGTTCGAGGTAGAGTTTGAACTTACGTAATTACATTAGCCAGAGCACCATCATAGATGACGCGCGCTTTGCTGACCTTGCGACGGGAGAATGACCGACTATTGAATCGTTGCTCGAGATTGCCCATCCAGCAGTGTCAAATGGCTCAGTTGAGGTGTTCTAATACCCCAGGGTGCTCCATGAATCTTTTGAAGTTGCGCAGGTAGCTGTGCATCCGACGCGAGACCGCGCCGTCAAAGCCGGGGCATATCTTTAGGATCACGCACGTGCTTTGATCGGGCTGTGAAGTGAAAGATACGACACCCGAAACGAAATGTTCGGAATGTCTACCGGCCAGTGCTCGCCAGGCTACCCTTCGCTCCGGCACTTGCAGCATGATTTCGAACACCGCTTTATGTCGCTTTCCATTCAAGGAAACCACAATCGAAAAATGGCCGACATCCAGCTTTTGCACCTCTTTTAGCGCAGGTATGAATTTCGGGAAATCTTCAATTCGTTGCCATTGTCGGTAGACATTGCCGATCGGCGCCCTCACGACGATCGATCCTTGCGCTGCACTCATAGCCTTTATGTGTTAAGAACAGAACCGCACGCTTTCAGCCTCGAAAGCGTGCGGCGCCATCCGTCGCTGAAATTAAACGCTGAAATGTTGGACGCGAACAGGAGGTCCCGTCTGCGGCCGCGGCGTCCAAAAACCTTGCGTAGCGCCCCCTGAAAATTGTTTTCGCCTTGTTTGATCTTCATTTTGTTGGCCGTTTGCCAAAAACGCTAGGAGCGGCTCCGCTTCTCACCACGAAACAATTGGAGGATTCTCCAATCCCCTTTTCGGGGGAGTAAACAAAGGTAGCAGCGCCGAGGGAGATTCGTACATTTCAACTCAGCACTGAGCTAAACTCAGGCGTCCAGAGAATTGTTATCATGAAAACCGACTTCACCCAGCGCAAACGGGCTGAAGAGTCGTTGCGAAGGAGCGAGGCTTATTTAGCCGAAGCGCAAAGACTGAGCCACACGGGCAGTTTCGGCTGGGCTGTGTCCAGTGGAAGGATTTCCTGGACGCAGGAAACCTTTCGAATCTTTGCCTACAACCCAGCAACTAAACCCACGGTGGAACTGATACTCCAACGAACTCATCCAGAAGACGAGGCGTTCGTTCGACAATTAATCGAGCGCGCGTCACAGGATGGGAAGGATTTTGATTTTGAACATCGATTGTTGATGCCGGATGGCTCAGTCAAACATGTGCGCATCGTAGGTCATGACGAAAGGGATAAGTCGGACGAAATCGAGTTTGTTGGAGCGGTGATGGACGTCACCGCAGCAAAGGAGGCGGAAGAAAGGATCCGGCAAAACGAAAGGGAACTTCGCATCACTCTCGAAACAATTCCGATTTCGGTCGTGAGCACTCTACCTGACGGCTCTGTTGATTTCGTAAGTCAAAGTTGGCTGGATTACCTAGGATGCTCCAGGGAAGAGATACTGGGCTGGGGCTGGATGAAAACAACCCATCCCGAAGACCTTGACAGAGTCCTGAGCAATTGGCAGGCGGCCTTGGCGGCTGGGGAACCTCTTGAGGTAGAAGCGCGCTTTAAGCAGGCCGACGGGAAATATCGGTGGTTTCTGAACCGCACCGTGCCGCTGCGCGACGGGAACGGAAACGTCGTTAAGTGGTATGCGACCGTCACCGACATCGAGGACCGGAAGCAAGCGGAAGCAAAACTGCAGCGAAGCGAGGCCTCTTTACGCGAGGCTCAGGGACTTGGCCATATGGGCAGTTTCGCAACCAATGTTTCCTCAGGAGTTTCCGTTGCCTCGCCGGAGCTCCTTCGAATCTTTGGCTTCGATCCTGGGGAAAAAAATCCGACGGTAGAAATGTTTCGAGAGCGCATTCATCCTGAAGATCGTCCCTCCCTTTTGGAAATGTTTAGTAAGGCCAGGAATGCAAAGACCGATTATGAGATCGACTATCGAATTGTTCTTCCGGATGGATCGATAAGGCACGCACACAGTGTGGGTCACCCTGTCCTTAACGCTTCCGGTGACCTCGTTGAGTATGTTGGCACAACCATGGACGTGACCGAACACAAGTGCGCCGAAGAAGCGTTGCGCGCTTCCGAGCAAGTTGCTCGCGGACAAGTTGAGGCATTAACGCAGAACTTGGATATTTTGGCCACCGCGCCAGCGCCGGAAAACCTTATTGGCCAAATGCTCGGCACGATCGGACGCTTTTTGAACGCGCAAAGCGTGGTTTTGTGGTTGTTAGACGAGCCGAACGATTCGCTCGTTTTGCGCGCTGCGGCCGAGGGTGCAAATTTTGCGGCAACTGACCCGGAGCATCCATTAATTAAGGATCCCTCATCGTGGAAGGAGGATAAGGTGCTTCAAGAAATTGTTTTTACAGGCGCGCCGGTCGTTTGCGAGGACGTAGAGCATGATCCGCGGGTCTCCAGCGCTGGGCGCGATTATTTCAGGTCAAAGGGAGCCAAGAAGTTATTAGCAATTCCAACCTTGGTGGGCGGGCATGTTAAGGGATTCATCGGCATTCGTCATGGGGATCGGCCGCCCTATCGGCGTAAGGAGGTCGAATTAGCGCAAGCGCTCGCGCACCAGGCGATGTTTGCAGTTCAACTCGATCAATTTGCCGAGCAAAGCCAGCAGGCGGCCGTGCTCGCAGAACGAAATAGAATGGCGCGCGATATCCACGACACGCTGGCGCAAGGTTTCACCGGCGTGATTATGCAATTGGAAGCGGCTGAGAAAGCGATCGAGCATCGTCGTCCTAAGCAAGTAGGCGAACACTTGAGGCGGGCAAGGGGATTGGCCCGCAAGAGTTTGAGCGAAGCGCGGCGATCGGTGCATGCGTTGCGTCCAGAAGCGTTGAAAGGAGGACACTTTTGGAACGCCCTCAAAGGCATGATCAAAAGCATCACGGTGGGAACGGCGCTCCATCCAACCTTCGAACTTCAGGGTAAGGTGGACCAGCTTCCGCCGGTTTGGCAGGAAAATTTATTGCACATTGGGCAGGAAACTCTGGCCAACACGATCAAGTATGCCCACGCCCACAAATTTGGAACGCGATTAATATACGATCCAAAGGAGCTGCGTTTGGAATTCTCTGACGACGGTGATGGGTTCAAATCGCAAAATCGACATGATGGTCGTGGCCTTGCTGGCATACGGGAGCGGGTTGAACAAATGGGAGGCGAATTAAAAATCGCAAGCTCACGCGGGAAGGGCACAAAAATTACTGTGGTATTGCCCTCTAACGGGGATCGATGTTGTGACATCCAAAAAGAAAGTGACCACGAAGTCTAAGGAACCTGGAAAGAAACCAATGTCTGCTGCGAAGAAAACGCCGAAAGTTAAGGACACACCAAAAAACCCTCGTATCGGCATACTTATTGCCGACGATCACAGCGTCTTGCGCCAAGGCTTGGTTTCGTTGATCGGGTTCGAAGCAGACATGATAGTCGTCGGAGAAGCCAGTAACGGACGTGAAGCAGTCGATCTTTGGAGACAGCAGCGCCCTGACGTGATTCTACTCGATCTGCGCATGCCCGAGCTCGATGGTGTCGGGGTTATCAAACAGATTCGTGCTGACGATGAGAACACGCGAATTATCGTACTCACGACCTTCGATGGCGACGAAGACATTTACCGAGCCATTCAGGCGGGGGCGAAAGGCTATCTGCTTAAGGACGTGCCTCGCGAGGCACTGATTGATTCCATTCGCCGTGTCTACGCTGGGGAGACCTGTCTTCCCGTGCATTTGGCAAACAAGTTAGCAGAACGGATCAGGGGCGGAAGCGTGAGCGAGCGCGAAATCGATGTACTCAAACTGATGGCTCAAGGGAAAAGCAACAAGGAGATTGGTTCGGTGCTCTTTGTTAGTGCGGGTACCATCAAATCGCACGTGAAAAGCATCTTCGCCAAGCTCAATGTCAACAGCCGCGCCGAAGCTGTAGCAAACGCCGCGCACCGCGCGCTTATCCAACTATAGACGTTTGTTCTCAGTGTCCCCGTTCCTTCGTATACCGCTACTGTCGGCGTCGCTCTCCGAAGGAAGTCGTTATTGATCTTTACGGGGGAGCGAAGAATCTCCCGAATGCTTCTTCGCCGCAAAGAACATTCAGCCGTTAGCATTGGGCATGAAACGACGCAATGTCATCGACATCATCGCGAGTTTCCGGACGCAACACGCCCTGCGAGAGGAGCGCGAAAGGGGAAATTTGTACCTGTCGCCCAACGGGCCGGTCATTTCGAGCGCCCCTGATAAAAACAAGGACATCTTTGAGAACGAACAGGTTCGAGTATCAACCACGTCGATTCCGAAAGGTACTGAATGGTCGGCGCCGCGCGATGGGCGAGATCGAGTTGTCGTCTTACTGGACAGAATAAACCAGGTGGCGGAAACAAACGAAACAGATCCGTCCTTTTCCGCTTGGCGAACGACCTGGATTCCGGCAAACACCGACTTCAATGTGCCTAACAAGTCAGATCACACCAAGAACCTGATGATTCTGGAATTGAAGGCAACAGCTGTTGAGCAGGTAACTGGCCCCAGGGGGAATTAATCCGATGAGATGATTTCTTGATCGCGGCGTTTACCTCCTCTAGCAGAACAGTCAACGAGCTATGAGGTCGAATTTCTTTAACTGGAGCGAGACAGTGACCCCAACGGAACTATTCTGCTTTTCACGCGTGATTTTCATACTTCGACGACCTGGTCATCAAAGTATTTGATCATGGAATGACGCTGCTTAGCGCCGTCCACACTTTACGAACGGCTGCCTATACTTGTAACGACTTGGGAGATTTCTCTCGCCGTCCGTTGAAGAGGCCGAAAGGAAACCGCGCGTCTTTACTCATCGCTAACAGCCCCGATTTCACTTACTTTGCCAAACTCCCGCCGGAAACGACCAGGCGCTACTCGGTTTGGGGTCAAGCCTGTGTCGGACGACAAGCATCCTGCTCGTCGAAGTCCGCGATAGGACTAGCCAGAGCCCCGTCCGCCTAGTCCGTCTGATTTGACGGACAAGATGCGTGGCCTCCAGCGG
The DNA here is from genome assembly GCA_003218525.1 of Verrucomicrobiota bacterium. GTDB lineage: Bacteria > Verrucomicrobiota > Verrucomicrobiia > Chthoniobacterales > UBA10450 > AV69. The sequence goes on along the minus strand of QHNU01000129.1, from coordinate 9,083 downwards.
CTGCTTAGAGCTGAATCAGGCCCCGACGTGTTGCGTTAGCGACTGCTTCGGTCCGGCTAATTACATTAAGCTTGGCGAAGATG
>QHNU01000129.1:0-8979 GCA_003218525.1 Verrucomicrobiota bacterium | reverse complement strand
CTTGGCAAAGATGCTTTTCACGTGTGACTTCACCGTGCCTTCACTAATAAAGAGGGTCGACCCGATCTCTTTATTGCTTTTGCCCTGGGCCATTAATTTGAGGACATCGATTTCGCGTTCGCTCAAGGTTTCGCCGCTGACCCGTTGCGCAAGTTTGGCGGCAAGGTGGACCGGCACACAGGTTTCGCCGGCGTGCACTCGACGAATGCAATCCATGAGTGCCTCGCGCGGCGCATCCTTGAGTAGATAACCTTTCGCACCTGCTTGAATAGCGCGGTAGATATCTTCGTCACCATCGAACGTCGTTAGGACAATGATTCGCGCTTTCTCATCGCCGCCGCGAATTTCTTTAATTGCGCCGACGCCGTCCAACTCGGGCATCCGCAGATCGAGCAAGGTCACATCCGGATGATGTTGCTTCCAAAGATCGACCGCTTCGCGTCCATTGCCAGCCTCGCCGATGACGGTCATGTCTGCTTTGCGGGTAATAAGTGAAGCCAAACCTTCCCGAACAACGCTGTGATCGTCGGCGATCAGCACACTAATGCGAGGCCGTTTTGTGTCTCCAATTTTCGGCGCTTTCTTTGCCGCAGACTTTGGTTTCGTTGCAGACTTCTTAGAACTCGCCGCTGTTTTCGTTTTGGATGTCATGACATTGATTCGCCATTACAAGGCAGCACCACGGTCACTTTTGTGCCTTTCCGACGCGAGCTTGCAATTTCCAATTCACCGCCCATTTGTTCAACCCGCTCGCGCATTCCGGAGAGACCCACACCATCATGCCGATCTTTGACTTTGAATCCATCGCCGTCGTCGCGCAGTTCCAAACGAAGTTCTTTCCCCTTATAGGTTAGTCGGGTTTTGAAGTTCCGAGCATGAGCGTACTTCAGTGCGTTGGTCAAAGCTTCCTGTCCGATATGCAGAAGATTTTCCTGCCAGGGCTGAGGAAGCTCCGGTAGTTTGCCTTGCGCTTCAAACGTGGCGTGAAGTGCTGTTCCAACCGTCGTATTCTTAATAGTACCTTTTAAGGCCTCCCAAAAATTGTGCTCCTGCAAAGCTTGCGGACGCAACGCGTGGACGGACCTACGCGCTTCGCTCAGACTCCGCCGGGCCAATTCGCCGGCGCGGTGCAAATGAGTGTCCGCTTCCTTACGGGAACCGCACGAGATTGCATCCTCGGCCGCTTCCAATTGCACAATCACACCGGTAAAACCTTGCGCGAGGGTGTCGTGAATGTCACGCGCCATTCGATTTCGCTCCTCAAAGACCGCAGCCCGCTGGCTTTGCTCGGCAAACTCATTGAGTTGAAGCGCGAGCATGACCTGGTGGGCGAGTGCCTGGGTCAATTCTATTTCTTCCGGCCGATAAGGCACACGATCGACATGGCGAATGCCAACAAAGCCTCTGACTTGTCCACCCACCAAAAGCGGCACTACGAGAAACCTCTTTGTGCCGTTTCGTTTCAAATGCTCACCCCAATCGCCGCTAACGCGCGGATCAACCTCAACGTCATCGCAAACCACCGGACCTGCCGTGAAAAGCAGTTCCTGAACTACTGCGTTCTCTTTCCAGAATAAGGGGTTCTTAATGAACGGATGCTCCGGATCCGGCGCCGGCAATTTTCCGGCATCTGACGTTGAGAGGCGTAAAATGAGTGAGTCGCTCGAGTCGTCGAACAACCACAAGCTCACGCTTTGCGCGTTCAAGAGGCGACCAATAGTGCTCAGCATCTGCCCAATGAACTTTTGCGGGTCCGGCGCAGTCGCTAAAACATCCAAACTTTGCGCCAGTGCCTCAACTTGTCCGCGCGTCACCTGCTCGGAACCGCGCAGCGCTTCTTCGGCGCGTTTCCGTTGAATGGCAATGCCCGCGAGGTGGGTAACATGCTTAATCGTGTCCTGTTCACGGGAGTTGGGGCTCCGTGGCTCGCTGTAGTACATGGCAAATGTTCCGATTACTTTGCCTTCCGAAGAGAAGATTGGCGTCGACCAACAAGCGCGCAGCGAGTGGGTCAAAGCCAGTTCGCGGAACTCAGCCCACAGCGGATCGGTCGCAATGTCGGACACAATCACCTGTTCGGCCCGGTATGCCGCGGTTCCGCATGAGCCCACTGAAGGTCCGATGAAAGCTCCGTCGATTGCCTCCGTGTAAGCTTTCGGAAGATTCGGCGCTCCGCCGTGCCGCAACTGCTTGCCAGTTGGATCCATTAACAGGATCGAAGCAAGGACACCGGAAGATTGCTCTTCCACCAACAGGCATAAGCTATCGAGTATTTCAGCAAGCGAATCGCCTTTGGCCACCATCTCAAGCACTCTGTTCTCCCCGGCCAACAGCGCTTCGCGCCGCTTACGCTGGCTGATGTCTCTGATGATCGATTGATAGTAGCGGCCGCGCAGCGCTGACAAGGAGACTTCCACCGGAACCACCTCACCACTTGCGCGCACGAATTTTCGCTCAAACCGCAAAGAGCCTTCCGCTTTTAGTTTGTCGATCCGGTCCCGAAACAGGTGGAGCTCTTCCGGTAAGTAGGTGTCTGTAATTGAAGAGCCGATCAATTCGTCTTCCGCACGACCTGCTAGATCGATACCTGCCGGGTTCACCAAAATATACTTGCCATCAGCATCGATAACGCAGATGGCGTCTGGGGAAGCGTTGATGAGATCGCGATACTTCTGCTCGCTGGTGCGCAGCGCCACCTCGGCAAGATCGCGCTCAATCGCAATCCGTGCCAGGTGCGTCGCCTTCTCGATAAGTCCCAGGTCGTGCGGCTTCGGTACTTGCGATTCACGATGGTAAATACAGAAAGTCCCCAGAACTTGTCTTTCCGAAGAAAGTATTGGATTCGACCAAGAGGCTCGCAGTCCATGCCTTAATGCGGCCGCGCGATGCTCCGGCACTTCCCAAAGCGGATCGGTCGCAATGTCGGAGACGATGACCCGTGATCCACGATATGCTGCCGTCCCGCAAGAGCCCGCACATGGTCCGATAGGCAATTTCTCCATCTCCTCTATCCATCGTTGGGGAAGACTCGGTCCCGCTATGGAATCTAGGTGACGACCATCAGAACGAAGCAATAAAACAGAAGCGAGCGTGCCGGGACGGTACTCCTCGATAATCAAACACAACGCATTCAGGATCTCCTTCAGCGCAACGCCGGTGGCGATCATCTCAAGAAGACGCTTTTCACCGGCGAACAACGCCTCTCCTCGCTTGCGCTCGCTGATGTCTACCGTGGTCCCGATATAACGATCGACTTCGCCCGACTCCCCGACGACCGGTCGGCCCACGCCTTGCACATGCTTAACTGATCCATCTGCAAGGGCGATTCGAAATTCCAGGTCGAATCCCCTTTTTTCGCGAACTGCTTCATCGAGACTTCGTTCAATAAATGATCGATCTTCCGGATGGACTGTTTCCAGAAATAACTGGAAAGATGGCTCGGTTTTCTCCGGATCGAAGCCAAAGATCCGGAAATGCTCCTCTGACCAGGCGACCGTTCCGCTTAAAACATTCCAGCTCCAACTTCCGGTGTGGCTGATTCTCTGGCCCTCACTCAAAAATGCTTTGCTGCCCCGGAGCTTCTCTTCCGCCCGCTTGCGCTCGGCAATTTCCTTTTCCAGCTCCTCGTTGGCAGCCAGAAGTTGGCTGGTTCTTTGCGCAACCCTTTGATCGAGTTCCTCTGTGAGTCGCTTTTGCTCGCGCAAGAGCCGCGCCTCCTGCAGTCCGATCGCCGCCTGGTTCGCCGCTACATTAAGCAGGAGCCTCTCAGTCTGCGTCGGAAAATCCGCTCGCGTGGAACCTGCGACGAACTCACCCAGTTCACCCTGGATGCCCAATCGCAAAAGCACGATCGAAATGTCTCCATCTCCCATAGGATTCGGCACGAGCAAACGCGAAGTATGTGGAAAATCGCTCAACCAGGAGTCGAGCGCACAGCCGATCATTTGCGGCGCGTTCGTCAGGTTTCGGTCTTGCGCGGGCCGGACCATCTCCAGGGGCGGCCCCTCGGCCGAATTCTTCAACCGGGCATAGGCGAAATCCAGGTCCAACATCGTCGGCAACATGTCGAGCAAAGCGCTGACAATCTGGGAAGGTTGTCCGCCACTCCAAATAGCGGGAAGCGCTTGAACGCTGATCAGGTTGTTAATACAAGCCTTGAGGTGCTTAACCTCATTGGTTGCGTGTTCCATCTCAGCTTCCATGGCCAGGTAACTTCAGGCCGCTACTTTAGGCCGGAGCGCGCGGCGTTCGCGCAATTCCCGCAAAAACTCATCCGGCGGTACAAAGAAGGGGTTCTCCTGGACGATGCCGCCGATGAGAATCATCGGGTGAGTTCGCATGACGTCGATGATAAGGTTGCCGCCACACTTCGTCAGATTATAAAGACAGATTACGGCATCCTTATATTGCGGGATGATGTCGTTCAGCCGGCACTCGTATTCGAGGAAATCGTCTACCCCGGGCCAGTCGCCTGAAGCCCATTCGGCGTGACCCATGACGCGCGCGAGGGGGAAGCCGTCGCGCTGGCTCTGCTCCAGTAGGTCCTGCATGCAGGCAAGCATCCGGTCCTTGTCGAAATGACCGTCCCGCAAATAAACTTCGTGCCAATGGTGCAGCTCGAATTGTCCATTCTTCTCGACCGAAGGGACGTCGACGCCGCCTGAGGAAAGTTGCTGTAAGTGCTCGTCGCGCAGTTTTGGATCGACAATGTGAAACGCCTTCTCACCGCGCGCGAGCCCTTCCTTAACGAACGGAAGTAGCACACGATATTCCTCCTCCGCGCCGTGAAAAAACGCGCAGACGTGGCGATGTTTGCCGAGCGTCGCATTGGCAAACCGCATCGATTGGTTGTCCTCTTCGGGGATTTTAGTTTTGTCTTTGGTCGAATCCATGGGGGTTTCCTTTCTTGGTTAAAGATAATAAAAGCTTCCAGACTGCTCCAAAGCCGATGAACCATTCACCGATCGCTCTCGAGCTGGATTTCATGACAAACTGTCGTTGCGGGCCGCGTCTGACTTAAATCAACCTAGAACTCTAACAGGCAGCCGCGCTCTTCGCCACACTTACATCCTCCCTCGAAAGAGGCAGTGACAAATCCCACCACTGCTTCGTGATTGCAGGCCACAGCCCTGTTAATATTAGAGACACACGAAAATATCAGAATGAGAACCAGACCACCCGAAAACAATTTCAAGCAGGCGCTGCGCGAACTTTTTCAACGAGGCCGGCGCGGGCATGACCCCATGCTCGTGCCTAACATGTCGATCTTTACTTTCACCGACGGCTGGAGCCGCACGGTTTTAAAATATCGATACATTCGGTCCTACGCCTAACGGCTCACCTTCGGCTGGTGCCGCGGGCTCAACAGGGAACAGATACAAAGGGATGAAAGTAAGATGAGTGCGGCGGAGGGATCGATCCTGGTACAAGCCCCAATCGGCAATGTTTATCGGCAATGGGTGCGATTTGAGGATTTCCCCAAATTCATAACCGCTATCAAAGAAGTGCAAAAGGTGGATGCAAATCACTTTTCCATATTGGTCGCTCACAACGGCAAACTCTGTGAGCGCATGCTCGAGATTATATTGCGAGTTCCTGAACGAAGGCTGGCTTGGCGAGTGCTGGCCGGCGAATCATTATCCGATCATCTTGCCACCGGCGTCGTTTCTTTCACCGCGCCATCCGATCAAAGCACATGCGTGACCTTAAAAATAAATTCCAGCTTTGATGGCGACAACACGCGTCTGGTCGACAGGTATCTGCAGAATTTCAAACGGTTAATTGAGAAACCGTGAGAATCAAAAGGCGAAATAGTCTTTTGATCTTAAGCAAGCAACGCTTCGAGGCGAAGTTCTGGGATCCACAAAAGTTGAAGTCTCTTCCAGCAGCGATCTCGATACCCAAAACAAACGTGCCGTTGCGCAGCGCGTGAAAGTTTTTCTTTTCGCGCGCTCCTCTTGCAGGGCGTCTGCCGTGGGGAAGCTCGTGATCATATCGATGACACTGCGTCGTTTCATGTCCAACGCTGACGGCTGAATGTTCATGGCTGCGAACATGCGTTCGAGACGTTCCTGACTCCCCCAGAGGATCGGCGATGAGTTGCAGCGGCGAGCTAACCCGCGGAAGGCTGGGGCGTCTGCCAACCCGGCGCTGGTAGATTCGCGCCGCGGCGGCGCAGCGCCCAGCGTTGCCGGAGCTGGTCAAGAAAGAGATAAATAACGGGCGTGGTGTAGAGGGTCAGCATTTGCGAAACAATCAGGCCGCCAACAATGGCGATGCCGAGCGGCTTCCGCAGTTCGCTGCCAATGCCCATGCCGATGGCGAGCGGCAGTGCGCCGAAGAGCGCAGCCATCGTTGTCATCATGATGGGACGAAAGCGAATGAGGCAGGCCTGGTAAATCGATTCCTCGGGACTCAGCCCTTCGTGGCGCTCGGCATCGAGCGCGAAATCGACCATCATGATGGCGTTCTTTTTTACAATGCCGATGAGCAGAATAATTCCGATGATCGATACGATCGATAACTCGTCGCCGGTGACGAGCATCGCAAGCAGCGCGCCGAGTCCGGCTGAAGGCAGCGTGGAGAGAATCGTGAGCGGATGAATGAGACTCTCGTAGAGCATGCCGAGCATGATATAAACGGCGATGAGCGCGGTCAGAATGAGCAATGGCTCCGTGGCCAGCGATGATTGAAAGACCTGCGCGGTGCCTGCGAAAGTTCCGCGAATGCCCGATGGCATTCCCAATTCTTTCGTCGCACGCTGGATGATCTGCGTCGCTTCGCCTAACGAAGCGCCGGGCGCGGTGTTAAATGTAATCGTCACGCACGGAAACTGCCCCTGGTGATTGACGGAGAGCGGCGTGTTCGAGGCTTGGAAATGCGCAATCGTGCTGAGCGGCACCTGATTTCCCGATGGCGATTTGACATAAATTTTGTCGAGCGAAGTCGGTTCGAGCTGAAATTTCGGATCGACCTCGAGCACGACATGATATTGATTTTGCTGCGTGTAAATAATCGAGACCTGGCGCTGGCCGAACGCGCTGTAGAGCGTGCTATCGACCGCTTGCGGTTGAATACCGAGACGCGCAGCGGCGTCGCGATCGACCACGACGTTTTCTTGCAAGCCGCGAAATTGCTGGTCGCTGGTCACGTCCTTGATCTGGGGATAGCCTTGCAACTTCGTGACAAGTTTTGGCGCCCACGAATTTAGCTCGTCGATGTTTTGATCGGTGAGCGCGTATTGATAGAGTGCCTTCGATGAGCGGCCACCGACGCGAATATCCTGGTTTGGCTGAAGGAAGAGATTGGCGCCGGTAACTTTGGAGAGCTTCTGCCGGAGCCGCGCCATTATTGTGCCAACGTCATCCTTGCGTTCGTCCTTGCCCCATCCTTTTGGCTTCAGGGTGATAAACATGCGTCCATTGTTCAGCGCCTGACCAGTGCCGCCCCGAAAAATGAGCCGACCGCCTGCACCGCGGGATCTGCCATGACAATCCCAACGACCTGCTCTTGCTTCTCTCTCATGGCGTCGAAAGAGATGTCCTGCGCCGCCTCAGTCGTCCCCATCATTTGCCCCGTATCCTGTTGCGAAAAAAATCCTTTCGGCACAACGAAGTAAAGCCAGATGGTTGCCACGATGACCGCACCGGTCACAACGAGCATGAGATATTCGTGTCCGAGCACCCATTTTAAAGTTCGCTCGTAGAACTTGTGCATCGCGTCGAAACCGCGCTCGCTCAGCCGATCGATCACTCCGCGGCGACGATGTCGATCTTCGCTTTTCAAAAAACGGCCGCAGAGCATCGGTGTGAGCGTCAACGAAACGATCCCGGAAACAAGAATCGCCGCGCTCAACGTCACCGCGAACTCGTGAAACAAACGCCCGATCAAGCCGCCCATGAACAGGAGCGGAATGAAAACCGCCACAAGCGAGAGACTGATCGAGATCACAGTGAACCCGATTTGGCGCGCGCCTTTGAGCGCAGCTTGCAGCGGCGGCTCGCCTTTCTCGATGAACCGCACAATGTTTTCGATGACCACGATCGCGTCATCGACCACGAACCCCGTCGAAACCGTCAGCGCCATGAGCGAAAGATTGTCGAGGCTGTAACCGCAGAGCCACATCACGCCGAAGGTGCCGGCGAGCGCGAGCGGCATGGTGATGCTTGAGATAAACGTCGGCCAAAATCTTCTCAGAAATAAAAACATCACCATCACGACGAGCGCCATCGTGATGACGAGTGTCAGTTGCACGTCGTGGACCGAGGAGCGGATCGTGATTGTGCGATCGGCCATGACATCGAGATGGACGCTTGGCGGCAGCCAGGTGCGCAATTGTGGAAGGATCGCGTGGATTTGGTCGGTCGTATTGACGACGTTTGCGTCCGGCTGTTTGAAAATGACCAACAGCACCGCGCGCTTGTTGTTGAACAGACCGGCCTGGTCGCGATTTTCCTGCGCATCGATGGCCGTGCCGACGTCGCGCAATGGCACGGCCGCGCCGTTATGCTGCGCCACGATGATCGGCTGATATTGATTGGCCTGAGTGAGCTGATCATTGCTCGCGATGACAAATCGTTGATTCTCGCCATCAAACGAGCCCTTCGGTGAAAGGACATTCACCTGAGAAAGCCTGGTGCGAATGTCTTCGATGCTCAGGCCCATCGAAGCGAGCGCCACCGGATTCATTTGTACGCGCACCGCCGATTTCGCGCCGCCACCGATAATTACCTGGCTCACGCCTTCGACCTGGCTGATGCGCTGACCAATGATTTGATCGGCAAGATTGTAAACTTGCGACAACGGCAGCGCGTCGGAAGTCATCGCCAGCACCATGATCGGCGCATCGGACGGATTGACTTTGCGATAGAACGGCGGCTGCGGCAGACCAGTCGGCAGCTCGCCGGCCGCGGCGCTGATCGCGCTTTGAACGTCGCGCGCCGCGCCGTTGATGTCGCGGTTGAGATCGAACTGAATCGT
>QHNU01000128.1 GCA_003218525.1 Verrucomicrobiota bacterium | reverse complement strand
AGCACGCGCTGGGTGACCGCCATGCCGCCGGCGGAGCAGCGCGACGAAGTCGAGATGCTCTGGCTGATGTTGCTCATTCGGCGTTTTGAGGAACGTGCGAGTCAGCAATATCAAGCGCAGAAAATCGGAGGATTCTGTCATCTCTATATTGGACAGGAGGCTGTCGTCACGGGCGCGGTTGCAGCGATTCGTGACGATGATTACCTCATTACCGCATATCGCGACCACGCCCATGCTCTCGCTCGTGGCACGACGGCCAATGCTTGCATGGCCGAACTTTTCGGCAAGGAAACTGGTTGCGCCCGCGGTCTTGGTGGGTCGATGCATTTTTTCGATAAGGCTCATCACATGTACGGCGGGCATGCCATTGTTGGCGCGCACGTCCCGCTCGCCTGCGGGCTAGCTTTCGCCTGCAAATACCGAAACGAAGACCGCCTAACGCTTTGTTTTTTCGGAGACGGCGCGATCAATCAAGGCGCTTTTCACGAAGCATTGAATCTCGCCGCCCTCTACAAATTGCCGATCATTTTCATCTGTGAAAATAACCTTTTCGCCATGGGTACATCCGTGGAACGCTCAACTTCGCTCAAGGAAATTGTTGATCGCGCAGAAGGCTACGACATTCCCGCGGCCGTCGTGGATGGCATGAACTTTCGAGAGGTGCGCGACAAGATCGCTGAAACGGTTGCCTCCATCCGAAAGGATCAGCATTCTGCTTTCATCGAAGCGCGGACCTACCGGTACCGTGGACATTCAATGTCAGATCCAGCGAGTTATCGCACCAAGGAGCAACTGGAAAAGTATCGTTTGGACGACCCAATCACGCGATTGCGAGCGCAGCTCACCCGCGAGGGAAAATTAACCAACGAAAAGTTCGACGAGCTCGACAAACGGGCCAAGGAAACCGCGCTGGCCAGCGTGAAATTTGCCGAGGAGAGTCCGGAGCCGCTGCTGGAGAAGCTTTACAATTATACCTACGCGCCATGACCAGCGAAATGCGCGAAATTACCTATCGCCAGGCGCTGAACGAGGCACTGGCGGAGGAACTGGAGCGCGATCCCAACGTCTTTCTCATGGGCGAGGAGGTTGCGGAATACAACGGCGCTTACAAAGTTTCTCAAGGTTTGCTCGAACGCTTCGGTCCGAAGCGGATCATCGATACGCCTATTAGCGAGAATGGTTTTGCCGGACTCGGCGTCGGCGCGGCCATGGTCGGACTGCGGCCGATCATCGAGTTCATGACGTTCAGCTTTTCGTTTGTGGCGTTCGATCAGGTGGTGAACAACGCCCCGAATATGTTCACTATGTCAGGTGGTCAGTTTAATATCCCGATCACCTTTCGTGGACCGAATGGTCCAGCTCATCAATTAGGAGCGACCCATTCGCATGCGACCGAGTGCCTGTATGCCAACGTCCCGGGTTTGAAGGTGTGCGCGCCCGCGACTCCACGGGACGCGAAGGGACTTTTGAAAACAGCCGTCCGCGACAATAATCCGGTATTGGTTCTCGAATCGGAGCTGCTCTACAGCTCGAAGGGAATGATTGAGCCGGCGGAAATAGAATTGCTTATCCCGCTTGGCCAGGCCGAAATCAAACGCGAGGGCTCGGACGTGACCGTCATTTGTTATGCGCAAACCGTTCCGCTGGCGCTGACGGTAGCGCAACAATTGGAAGAGGAAGATATCAGTGTGGAAGTGCTCGATCTGCGCTCGATCAAGCCGCTCGATGAACGCGCCATCTACGGTTCGGTGGCCAAAACCCATCGCGTGGTGATTGTTGAACAAGACCGGCCGTTCTGCGGTGTCGGCGCGGAAGTTTGTTATCGCATCCAGAAGAATATCTTTGATGAGCTCGATGGGCCGATTGCGCGTGTGTCGCAAGAAGATGTCCCGATGCCCTACAACGAGCGGCTCGAACACGCGGTGTTGCCGAATGCGGAGAAGCTGATCGCCGCGGTGAAAAAGGTTTGCTACGCATGACGAATTTAAAAGGGTTACAAATGTTGCAATTTTAAAAAGGGAGCCAGTAAGGATGTAACTGTTTTAACATTTTAACTTTTCCAGCATGCCCGAACTACAGATGCCGAAGTTAAGCGACACCATGACGGAAGGGACCCTCGTCGCGTGGAAGAAGAAAAAAGGCGAGAAAGTCGCTGCCGGCGAAGTGTTGGCCGAAATCGAGACTGACAAGGCGACGATGGAATGGGAATCGCCCGAGGATGGGACGTTGACCGAAATTTACGTCGACGAAGGCGGGAAAGTGGAAGTCGGCCAACGCATCGCTTTTATTGGTGAGCCCGGCGAAAGCGGACCGGCTGAGAAGCAACCTGAGGCGAAGAAGGACGAGCCGAAAACTGCGAAGCAACCGCAGGCCGAAACGGAGAAACCCGCGTCGGCGGAAACAAAGGAAAAAGAAACCGCGCCACCGCAGGAGAAAGCTGTAGAGGCAGGCGTGCCGCCTGCACGAACGCAGCCGACACGGCTGCCGCCACAGACTGAGGAAGCGAGGGTCAAAGCATCACCAGTCGCGCGGCGTTTAGCGGGCGAGCTCGGGGTTGATCTGGGAACGATTCAGGGCACCGGACCTGATGGGCGAATAACAGAGAACGACGTGCGCGCGGCGTCAAAATCTGCGCGGGCGGTCGACGGCCCTGCTCAACCTCCACCACGAAAGCCCCCCGCCGCGATCAAGCCGGCGCCAGGCTCGAGGATTCAACTTAGCGGCATGCGCAAGATCATCGCCGAGCGACTCGTTGCCAGCAAAGCGCCGATCCCGCATTTTTATCTGAACATCGACCTCGATGCCGGCCCGCTTGTGGCTGCGCGGGCGGAGTTAAAAGCCGCTGGAGAGGAGAGCGACACCGCGAAAATCAGCGTGAACGATTTTGTTCTGAAAGCATCCGTCGACGCTGCCGTCAGAGTCCCCAGGGTAAATGCCGCGTTCGACCAGGATGCCATCATTTTATATGAAGACGTGGACCTCGCAGTTGCCGTAGCGATCGAGGATGGCTTGGTCACGCCAGTGATCCGAGCGGCGCAGAAAAAACCCCTCCGCGAAATCAGTGAGACGATGAAAGATCTGGCTCACCGGGCACGGCACAAACGAATGAAGCCGGAAGAATTTCAAGGCGGCACCTTCACCGTGTCCAATCTGGGCGGCTACGGGATCGATAACTTTTCTGCGGTCATCAATCCGCCGCAGGGATTTATTTTGTCGGTCGGCGCCATCCGAAAAAAACCGGTGATCGACGATTGTGACCAAATCGTCGTTGGCAATCGACTCGAGATCGGCATGAGCTGCGATCATCGTGTCATCGATGGCGCGCTCGGAGCGGAATATTTAAAGGAACTGCGGCGGCTCCTCGAAAATCCGGCGCTGTTGATGGTCTGACTTCGAAGGATGGTCGTTATTCGCGGCGATCAGACGGAGTAACCGGCAATTCGCCGAACCGTCCGGGCTATCGGCGTGAATCCGCCAAAGCTTTCAATCGCCCTTGTACTTTGGCTTAGCGACATCTGTGAGCAAAACTGAGCGGCTGCGAGATCCAAACCGCGGGAAGAATCAGTCGCGCGGGCCGGAGCCCTGTAGTGTCCGTTGTCCTCAGTGGAATAGTTTTGCATTGAGACAGCGCACGCTATAGCAGCACGCCTTTGTCATGTCGAGCGAAGTCGAGACATCTCATCATATTTTCTTCAGAGGAATAGCGAGAGGTTCCTCGGCTTCGCTCAGAATGACATGATTGGTAGGGGCGGTTCACCGAACCGCCCGGGCGATTGTGGTCAACCGCCCCTGCCGCCGAATAATAGAGCAGCGTTCATCGAGGCATTGAATGCAAAGAGTGATTACACGGATCATTGATTTATCTTCGGGCTTGAATCGCTAGTAGGCCGTCGTTTCCCAAATCATAAAATCGTCCAGTGCTTGTCTCGTTCTAATAATGGCGAAGCGATCACAGTGGCATCATCGAGAAAACCGAGAAACGGAATTTCGTCAGGAATTAAGTCGAATGGATCAACCAGATAACTGACTGCAGCAATAATCGTTAGAAGCGCACTCTGAGAAACATTCCGGTATTCGCCTCGAAAATAGGCGCGAAGCAAACGAAGCATTGACTGAAGGTAAGGCCAGGAATCTTTGAACGGTTCCTTCGGAATCGCGGCTGCTTTTCGTGACGCTTCTTTGTTCTTCACCGCTGCGCCGATGACGAGCGGTGGCGCAAATGCGAAACCGAATTGCAAAATTGGTTGGAGGTGGCTGTAAGGTCGTGAAGGTAATCGGAAATCGTCTACTGAAAACTGACGAACACTTATTGCGCGCGTCGACGCAGAAGGCAAAATGAAATTATGGACCCGCGCCGCAAACAGCCGCATTTGCGAATTGTTTCCTTTGCGCTGCATTCCGCACGCGGCCTGATTCGGGATCACTCGAGCCGACGTTGGACTATGTTCGTTGTCCTAATCCTTGCGATGGTTCTGCTCTTCGCCGGGACCACATTTTTGCAGCCGTTTCTGTCGCCACGGGAACATCCGGGCTGGTTTATCTTCTTTTGGGTTGCCTGCGCCTGGCTGACATTCCTCGGGCTGCTCCTGGCAGTTTTCGATCTGCTGACCCTGAAAATACAGCGGCGCGCCGCGCGAAAGATTCTACGAGAGAAACTCAGAGGCGAGTGAGCGAGTACAAGACCCGCGCGGAGATGGAGATGGACGAAGCGCGAACGCTCGCGCCTTTCGCACAAAAATCGGGCGATTCGCGCGGGAGGAGATTTGCCGAACTGTCTCATGCTTATCGGACCGAGTTTCAGCGTGATCGCGCGCGGATCATTCATTCGCGCGCGTTTCGCCGACTCGAGTACAAGACGCAGGTTTTTCTTAACGGCACCGGCGATCATTTACGCACGCGATTAACGCATACCATCGAGGTTGCTTCGATCAGTCGTACCATCGCACGGGCTTTGCGCCTGAATGAAGACTTGGCCGAAGCGATCGCACTTGGGCACGATCTTGGGCATTCGCCTTTCGGCCATTCTGGGGAAGAGATGCTGGCCGAGTGCATGCGCGAGCACGGCGGTTTTGAACACAATCAGCAAAGTTTGCGCGTAGTTGATTTGCTCGAAACGCCTTACCCGAATTTCTGCGGCCTCAACCTGACCTTCGAGGTGCGCGAAGGTATGCAAAAACACCAGGCTTTTTACGATCTGCCGAACAAGAGCGCGGAAAAATACCGATGCCCGTCACTTGAAGCGCAGGTCGCAAATCTGACTGACGAAATCACTTATTACAGTCATGATTTGGACGACGCGGTTGACTTCGATGTTCTCAGCTTCACCCAGCTCGAAGACGTGGCCGTCTGGCGGCGCAGCGCTGAGGCGGTGCGGGCGCGATATCCGGACTTGCGTGAGCCAGACCTGCACAAGCTCCTCATTCGCGAAATCATTGACCAAGAAGTTCAAGACGTGGTCGCCACCAGCGCAGCCGCGATCTCGGAGGCCCAGGTGCACTCGCCCGATGAGGTACGCCGGCAAGAAGCACCGCTCATTCGTTATAGCGATCAACTTTGGCGGGAAAATCAGGATCTGCGAAAATTCCTCTATCAAAATGTCTATTTCCATCCGCGGGTAGCGGAGGTGAACCGGCGGGCCTGCGAGATGTTGCGCGAAGTATTCGATGCCTATCTGCGCGATCCCACCCGGCTGGGCGATAATGCCACACGTCGAATTGAGCAGGAGGGACTACATCGAACGGTCTGCGATTATGTTGCAGGAATGAGTGACCGTTATCTGATCGACGAGTTCCAGCGACTCCGCAGCCCGGCGCAGCCCGATTGAGCTAATCAGGCGGCGGCGTTGCCGGTTTCCTCGCGCAAATATTGGATTACCAGGCGCAGACGGGCGTTGAGATTGCGCTGTTCAAGAATCTGCTGCCGTCGCAGTGGATCAAGCACGAAGGTCGCTGCCATTAAATCTGCCAGCATAGCGAGATCGTTGAGATCCGACAGATAGCGATCGAGCTTGGCCGGCAGCTGGCGATCGCTCGTTTTAAACCGGGCGTAAAGCTCCAGCACTTTGGCGCCCAGTGCTTCGGTTTCGATCGTGGTTTCATTCTTCAATTCTACTTCTCGAAGTTCCGCGATGGGAAACGGCTGAAGTTGGAGAAAACCGTTGAAGCGGACGCGCTGCAAACCTTGCAGAATTAAGTTCGACGTTCCGTCCCCTCGATCCACGCAGGCCCGAATCAAACCGATGGTAGCGACGTGAAAGAAATCGTTCGCCGATTTCCATTGCAGACGATCCGGTCTAATCAGGGTCACGCAAAACATGCGGTCGCGGGTGAGCGCATAGTCGAGCATTTCCCGGTAACGCGGCTCGAAAATATAGAGCGGCAACAGGGCATTCGGAAAAAGCAGCGCCCCGGGCAGTGGCATCACTGGCGCTTGCTCCGGTAAAATCGTGATCTCGTCCATCGCTTCCCTAGTCAGTTCATGACCGTGCAGGATCCGCCCCCAACGTGATCCCCTAAACAAATCGCGGCTGCGCTCACCTTTTCGCGTAGAAATGGCGCAGACCACGCAATTGCTTAAGCGTCAGTTGGCCATCATGAAATGCCCGATCCAACGGGGCATAGACAAGCACCGATCCGCATTCGGGAAAAAGCAACCGCGAAATCGCGCCAAATTTTCCGGTTGCCATGACGCACAGTCGCGCAGCGTTTGATTGCAGGCGCAAAACACGCAGAAGCGTAATCAAATCCTCCATTGCGTCCGCTCGAGTTACGATTTTAAAAATGTCCGCGCCTGCATTTACGGCTCGCTGCCGTTGTTTCTGAAACTGGCCCAACTCCGGGGTGCGGTTGAAATTGTGAAAAGAACAGATGCGCCCAATCTTTTTCCGACCCGCCTCCTGCCAAATTTCAGATAACGCGGAAAGAGAGCGAAGTTCGAGATCGATGAAGGCGGCATGCGGCAGGAATTTCGAAAGCAAATCTCGCCGCTCGCTTTGAGTTAGGTTTGCCGCTCCGCCTTCCGCCGGATGACGTGCCGTGATGATGAGGGGCGATTTGAGTTGACCGAAATCGGATTCGTCTAAGGGGAGCAGCCGGTCGAGACGCAATTCGAAAAAATCAGGCGGCGCTTGGAGCCTTTGTCCGATACGCAATTCCTCTTTTGAGGCAATGACGCCGACTGTCCCCGAGGTCGGTATCCTCGCGGTTCGGGCGATTTCATCCTTCAATCTTTGTCTTTTTCGAACGCTCGGCATTGATCGCTGTAGTTTGTGGTGTCCTCAACGCATTTTCTGCACTGGGGACGGCGGACCCGGCAGCATCGAGCAGCGGAGTGCTCGGTGATTGACTCGCGGTGGTGAGCGCGAGCGACAGCATTCGCTCCACGTACTTGGCGAGCAGATCGAACTCGAGGTTCACCATGTCACCGGGCTGCGCCATTTTCAGGTTCGTGGAACGGAACGTGTGCGGAATGATCCAGGCAGTGAAGCTCTCGTTATTTACCTCTGCAACCGTGAGGCTGATCCCATTAACGACGATCGATCCTTTTTCGACGACATAACGCACATTTTGCGTGGCCAACCGGATCTCAAGTCGCCAATCGCTGGCCTTTTTGTCCAAGGAAGTGATGGCCGCGGCGCAATCGACATGCCCCTGCACGAAATGCCCTCCCAATCGAGAGCCGGCCGCGAGCGGTCGCTCCAAATTGACGGCGCTGCCACGCTTGAGTGTTCCCAAATTCGTGCGGGAAATCGTTTCCTCGAGCAAATCGAAGGATAGCTCTTCGTCTTGAACGGAAGTGACAGTAAGACAACAGCCGTTTACTGCGATGCTATCGCCGATGCGCGTCCCAGGCGCGACATGCGGTGCCGCCAGTCGCAACTCTGCTCTGCCATGGCCCGTTCGAATCGAGCGAACCGTTCCGACTTCTTCGATCAAACCGGTGAACATCGAGAGTTTATGGTCAGGCGAGGAGTTTACACACGCAATCTTCAATGGCGGAAGGAAACAAACGCCGTCAAACCCAGCACCGGTAGCAGAATGGGAACCGCGTATTTTACAATGTAGGATAAAAATCCCGGA
>QHNU01000127.1 GCA_003218525.1 Verrucomicrobiota bacterium | reverse complement strand
TGCGTCGGCACCCCTTGCGGCGTGAATGCCATCTTGGCCGAGCTCACACCGACGAGCCGACCGCTGATATCTACCACCGGCCCTCCGGAATTCCCCGGATTAATCGCGGCATCGGTTTGCAGAAGATTCTTGTAGTCGAAATTTTCGATGGTGATATCCCGTTTTATTCCACTCAGCACTCCGCGGCTGATTGAACTGCCGTAACCGACCGCGTTTCCGACTACAATCACGGTTTGGCCGAGCAAATTTGGCGATAGATTATCCAGATTGATGAAAGGAAAACCGGTTTTCCCCTCGATTTTGATGAAGGCCAGATCTTTCTTGGGATCACCGGTAATGTAACGCGCGTTGTAAACTTTGCCGTCGCTGGTAGTGACTTCGATCTTCAAATCGGCGGCGCGCTGTACAACGTGCTCGTTCGTCACGATATACCCTGCCGGATCAACGATGAAGCCGGAACCGAGATTTTGCAGGCGCTGTCGAATCTCGCGCGGTTCACTGCGATAATTGCCGAAAAATTGAGCGGCGAAATCTTCGAAGGGATCGCGCACCTGCCGGCGAACCACCCGCTCGGCATTGATGTTGACCACTGCCGGCATGACTTTGGCGACTGCAAGCACGGTCGGCTCGGACGCCGGATCAATTGGGGAGGCCGATGGCGTCGGAACCGGGACCTGCGCAAACAGGGCCGTCGCGAAGAAGACGACTGCACTCGCTGCCAACACGAAAAAGCGCGTCATCGGCCAGCAAGTAACGAATCGCTTCGCGATGTCAACTTGCCGGTCGAGGCGATCATGCCGAGATTTAAGATAGAAATGCATCCATCTTTCGCGACGAGGCTTAACCTCGATCTGCTCGAGCAGAATTATGAGCGTTGGTTGAAGGATTCAACCTCAGTCGATTCCGGATGGTCGGCTTTCTTTGAAGGGTTCGAGCTCGGCAATCTGCCGATGCGCAATGGTGCCGCCACGGCTGCGGCCCAGCCCCGTCTGGAGATACGAGAAAGTTCTCTGCAAACGCGCATCGACAGCCTTGTTTATGCGTATCGGATACTTGGGCACACCATTGCACGGGTGAACCCGCTCGCCGATAAGCGACCGGAAAATCCGTTGCTCACGCTCCGCGAATTCGGGTTGAGTGACAAGGATCTCGATCACGTCGTTTCATCCAAATTTTTTCTCGATAATCGGCAGATGACGCTGCGCGAAATGATCGCACTGCTCGATCGCATCTATGCCAGTTCGATCGGAGCTGAGTTTCAACACATTCAAAACACGCGTATCCGCGACTGGGTGAGACATCGCCTCGAATCCCGCATTAGCGAGCCGCCGGTCCCGCGGGAAACCCAAATTGCGTTGCTTCGTTCACTGCTCGAAGCGGAAACTTTCGAGGTGTTTCTCCACACCCGTTATGTCGGGCAAAAGCGCTTCTCCCTGCAAGGGGCGGAAGGATTGATGGTGGTCCTCGACAGGCTGCTACAGAAATGTCCGGGGCATGGAGTGCGGGAGATCTGCATGGGTATGGCGCACCGCGGCCGTCTGAACGTGCTAGCTAATTTCCTGAAAAAATCGCTCCAGGTGATCTTCACCGAGTTCAGCGAAAACTATATTCCCGATCTGGTCGCTGGCGATGGCGACGTGAAATATCACCTTGGTTATCAGACGGTGCGTAAGCTCGCCGAGGGAGCCGAGGTGGAGATTCGGCTTTCAGCAAACCCGAGTCATCTGGAAGCGGTCGATCCGGTGGTAGAAGGGACAACACGTGCTCGCCAACGGATTCGCGGCGACACGGAACATCGGCGCAAAGTGCTGCCTTTGCTGTTGCATGGCGACGCCGCTTTCGCGGGGCAGGGGATCGTTGCGGAAACGCTGAACATGTCGCAGCTGGCCGGTTACTCAACGGGCGGGACAGTACACGTGGTGGTGAACAATCAGATTGGTTTCACCACCCTCCCGGAAGACGCCCGCTCATCCATGTACGCGACCGATGTCGCGAAGATGATCGAAGCTCCCATTTTGCACGTAAACGGAGAGGATCCGCTGGCCTTAAAATTCGTCACGGAAATGGCGCTCGATTTCCGTCAGGAATTCGGACGCGACTTCGTTATCGACATGTATTGCTATCGCAAATACGGCCACAACGAAGGCGACGAACCCTCTTTCACTCAGCCCGATCTCTACGACCGGATAGAAAAGCGCCCCTCAGCCGCAACGCTCTACAAGCGCGACCTTCTTAAATCCGGCGTCTTGAGCGCGGACGATCTGGCGTCACTCGAGACTGAATTTGAGCTCCGGCTGGAAATGACTCTCGACGAAGTGAGAGCGATCGAAAAGGCGAAGGCTGACGAGAAAGCGAGGTTCAAAGAATCGACCGCGGTATTTCAGCCGAAATATACCGCGAAATCGGCGCCAACTGCCATCAGTAAGGAGCAAGTGGAGACCATTATAAACGGTCTGACTCGCGTGCCCGAAGGGTTTCACATCCTGCCCAAGATCAAAAAAATGCTGATCGATCGGCGCCGTCAAATTTTCGAAGCGGGTGGACCGTTTGACTGGGGCTTTGCCGAAGCGCTCGCCTTCGGTTCGTTGTTGCTCGATGGGGTGCCGGTCCGTTTGTCGGGGCAGGACAGCCGTCGCGGGACCTTTAGCCATCGTCATGCTTTTTGGTACGATTCGAAAACTGGGGAACCTTATTTGCCGCTGATGCATCTGGCCGAGAAACAGGCGCGCATTTGCATTTACAACAGTCTGCTGTCGGAAGCAGCCGTGCTCGGGTTTGATTACGGCTATTCGCTCGATTACCCGAACATGCTCTGCCTTTGGGAGGCGCAGTTCGGCGATTTTTCCAACGGCGCGCAAACCATCATCGATCAATTCATCGTATCGGCGGAGTCGAAATGGCAGCGCCCGAGCGGGATCGTGTTGCTTCTGCCGCATGGCTATGAGGGGCAGGGGCCGGAGCATTCCAGCGCCCGACTCGAACGTTTCCTGCAGGCCTGTGCCGAGGACAATATCCAGGTCTGCAATCTGACAACCTCAGCGCAGTATTTCCATGTTCTGCGCCGGCAAATGAAGCGCGATTTTGTTAAACCGCTCGTGATCATGACGCCGAAAAGCCTGCTCCGCGCAGAATTTGCGGCTTCGCGCCTGGAAGACTTCACCAAAGACAAATTTCACGAAATCATTCCGGACACCGCCAGGCTGGAGAAGGTCAACCGAGTGATTCTTTGTTCGGGAAAAGTTTACTACGATTTGATTGCGCATCGCGAGAAACAGCAGATTACAGACGCCGCAATCATTCGCGTCGAGCAGCTGTATCCTTTGATCGAGAAAAGGCTGCGTGAAGCAGTAGAAGCGTTTCCACAAAAGGCCCGACTTGTCTGGTGCCAGGAAGAATCGCAAAACATGGGCGCTTGGACTTTCATGGAGCCGCGAGTCCGGGCGATGTTCGGGCGCGACGTCGGTTATGCCGGGCGCGACCCGAGCGCCAGTCCGGCCGTAGGCTCCCTCGTTCGGCATAAACGCGAGCAAACAGCTCTGATTGCGGAGGCATTTTCGATTTAATTCGGCGCTACGTGCCGTCGTTTAAAAGATCGACCACGCGATTTTCTTGCGCTTAGTTACGCGCAATGAGTGTCCAGGTGAAAATTCCAGCTGTCGGTGAATCGATAGCGAGCGGAGTTGTTTCCGTCTGGCACAAAAAAAATGGGGAGCGAGTCAGCAAAGGTGAGCCGCTCTTCACACTCGAAACCGACAAGGTCTCTACTGAAATCGTCGCCGAGATCGACGGCGTTTTGGAAACCAAGGCAGCCGAGGGCCAGGAAGTAAAAATCGGGGAGATCGTCGCGGTGATTAATGATTCCGCTTCTGGTGCCGGACCAGCAGTGGAGGAGAAAGAGAAACCCGAAGCGACTCCACCTGAACCGGCCAGGCCGCAAAAAGAATCGAAAGATTCGGAAGTTTTATCACCGGCGGTTCGCCGCATCATCGATGAGGAGAAACTGGATCCGGCCACGATTTCCGGTTCGGGGAAAGGTGGACGCATTACCAAAGGCGATGCGTTGGCCGCTTCTCAAAAACGCGAAGCAAAAGCGGCGCCAGTCGAGCCAGCCGAAATTATCGAGCCCGAACTTTCGAGAGAGCAACCTTCCGACGGCCGGGTGACGCGCAAACGAATGTCGCCGTTACGGCGGAAAATTGCGCAACAACTGGTGATGGCGCAACAAACGGCCGCGATCCTGACCACCTTTAACGAGTGCGACATGAGCGAAGTCCAATCGTTGCGGGCGCACGCCCAGGAGGCATTCACCAAAAAACATGGCATCAAGCTTGGGTTCATGTCGTTTTTCGTCAAAGCGGCGGTGGCAGCGTTGAAGACTGTGCCGCCACTCAATGGACGGATCGAGGGCGACGATTTCGTGCAGAACAATTTTTACGATATCGGTGTCGCGGTCGGGACCGAGCGCGGGCTGGTTGTGCCGGTGGTGCGCGATGCCGATAAAAAATCGTTTGCTGATCTCGAACGTGATATCGCCGATTTCGCAAAGAAAGCGCGGGAAGGAAAACTGAAGATCGAAGAGCTGCAAGGCGGCACGTTTACGATTTCAAACGGCGGGGTTTATGGCTCGCTTTTGAGCACCCCAATTTTGAATCCGCCGCAAAGCGGGATTTTGGGAATGCACAAAATCATGGAGCGGCCGATCGCGGTCAACGGTGCCGTCGTTGTTCGCCCGATGATGTATCTCGCGCTCAGCTATGATCACCGCGCGGTTGATGGGAAAGAAGCGGTCGCTTTCCTCGTGAAAGTGAAGGAAGGGATCGAAAAGCCCAACACTTTGCCAATCGATTTCTGATTTTCTGCACCGCCGACACCCGTCAGGTGGACTTTTTTTGTCATGTCGAGCGAAGTCGAGACATCTCAGACTATTGGCGGACGAATGGTCTATCGATCCGTGTAGCGCTCGCTGTCCTCAGTGGAGAAGGGCGAAATAGCAGATTAGAAGATTGGTAGGGGCGGTTCACCGAACCGCCGGAGGCCAGTCCGAGCTGGACTGGCACTGTCCTCCGCGGCGCTCGGAATGACCGGAGCGAACCGACTAGCGCAGTGTCATTTTCGGCGCGGCGAATCCCTCCCTTGTCATGTCGAGCGTCAGCCGAGGCATCTCTTGCTACTTAGCCTTCCAACGCAAAGTGAGTTCCACGTTGCGAATTCGTCATCGCAACCCGCGCTACGTTTGTTCACGCTGTTGCTTTAGCTAATAGTTCAGATTCCTCCGCTTCGTTGGAATGACATTGTAACGATATGGACAAATTTGACGTCGTGATCATCGGTTCCGGACCGGGCGGCTATGTCGCCGCCATCCGTGCGGGTCAACTTGGGCTCAAAACTGCGCTTATCGAAAAAGACAAGGAACTCGGCGGCACCTGTCTGAACGTCGGCTGTATTCCGAGCAAAGCCCTGCTCACATCCAGCGATCATTTGCATTTCGCGCAAAAGGAAGCCGCCAAACACGGCATCCTGATTGATAACGCGCGCGTCGACATGGCCAAGATGATGGGCCGCAAGGACAAGGTCGTGAAAACCCTGGTCAGCGGAGTTCGTCAATTGATGAAGACAAATAAGGTGACAGTGTTCGAAGGATTCGGGACGATCACGGCACCGGGAAAAGTCTCAGTAAAATCATCGGCCGGTGAGACTCAGGAAATCGAGACCAAGAATATCATCATTGCGACCGGGAGCGCGCCGATTGAGCTGCCGTTCGCAAAGTTTGATGGCCAAACCATTGTCAGCAGCACGGAAGCCCTGACGTTTCCCGAACCGCCGAAGCGATTTCTCGTCATCGGTGGGGGATCGATTGGTCTAGAGCTCGGTTCAGTCTGGAATCGGCTCGGCAGTGAAGTGACGGTGGTCGAGTTTTTGTCGCGCATCGCTCTTGGATTTGACCTCGAACTTTCCAATCTGCTCCAGCGCGCTCTGACCTCACAGGGCATCAAGTTTCATCTCGAGACCAAGGTGACCGGGGTCAAAATCGTGGACGGTCGTGTGATTGCGACCGCGACGAAAGGTAATGAGGAGGTAACGTTTGAAGCCGATAAGGTCTTGGTGTCAGTGGGACGCAAACCGTTCAGCGAAGGCGTTGGCGCGGAAAAAGTTGGCGTCGAGTTTGACGAACGGAAGCGGATCAAAGTCGATGAACATTTCCGCACCAACGTGGAGGGCATCTACGCCATCGGTGACGTGATCGCCGGGCCGATGCTGGCACACAAGGCCGAGGAGGAAGGGATCGCCTGCGTGGAGAATCTCGCCGGCAAGTCCGGTCACGTGAATTACAATGCAATTCCCGGAATCATTTACACAAATCCCGAACTCGCCGGTGTTGGTATTACCGAAGATGAAGCCAAGGCCAAGGGTATGAATGTGCGAATTGGGAGGTTTCCTTTCCGCGCGAACGCCCGCGCGCTCGCGAACGAAGATACCGAAGGGCTGGTAAAATTTGTCGCGGATGCGCAAACGGACCGCATCCTGGGTGCGCATGTTCTTCACCATGGTGCCTCCGAGCTTATCGCTGAAGCAACTTCAGTGATTGAATTCGGCGGCAGCAGTGAAGATCTCGGACGAACTACTCACTCGCATCCGACCTTGAGCGAAGCGGTGAAAGAAGCGGCGCTCGCGGTGGAAAAACGCGCGCTCCATATATTGAACCGCTAAATGGGAAACCAAAACCTTTCCGGCGCGGAAGAGTATGTCTCGCTCTCAATTCAGATCGCGAAACCCATTGATCCCATGGGCGAGAAAAATGTCAGACAGACCGTGGAAAAGGCTGACGGTGTTCTCGCCAATTCACTCCATATCACCGAGAAGACGCTGACGATTTGTTACGACCCAGTCAGGATCGGCAAAGACGAGGTGATCAACCTGTTGAAGCAAGCCGGCACCCAATTCGAGAGCGTTCAGACTGATCGCGCGCCGCTTCTTTAGCAGCTGGTAGGGGCGGTTCACCGAACCGCCTAGGCGAGTCCGGGCTCGCCGCGGGACGAGTCCGTCCGATTGGCGGACCGGACTGGCGAGGTCAATCACCGCTACCTCTTGCCTTACGTCCGAAATGCTCGGCGAATAGTCAGAGATGTCTCGCTCTTCGGCTCCACTGCGCTGCGCTCAGAGTGACAGATGTCAGAGTTCACATTAAAGCCCGCTCGACATGACAAATGCGCTCGGACTCCGAAAGTATTCGCCCTCCACGGCGGGCAGGCTGAGCAGGCAAGCGCACGCTACAGCAGTCTCCAGCCTAGTCTTCCCCTTCGTATCCTTCGGCCAGGATCATGCGTGTTTTTGCCGTTCGGTGACGCATCTTGCGTGGCTCAGCGTACTCCGGTGAATGGAGCCAGGCCTTGGCCCTATCAGCGTCGGCGAATTGTAGAACGACAATCCGTTTCGGATCCCAATCGCCTTCCAACGTTTCGCACGGTCCGCCGCGGACAATATATTTGCCGCCATACTTCCTAACCGTCGCACCGGCGATTCTCTTGTATTGTTCGTACTCGACCGGCTCCGTTACTTCCAGCTCGACGATCACGTAAGCAGGCATGCCCTATCCTGCG
>QHNU01000126.1 GCA_003218525.1 Verrucomicrobiota bacterium | reverse complement strand
GCTTTCGGAATCGAGGCGTTTTCTTACACTCCGGGTGAACCGGGTCTGCTCGGAGTGGACGCAATCTCGGCTCCGCAGAATCGCGAGGCCACCCAACAATTGATCCTGCAGGTTATTGATCGGGTGCGACAGAGCGGCGTCAGGGCGGAGGAATTGGCGAAGGCCAAGAAAATTGCCCTCGCTCAAGAACTCGGTTCGCTTGCGACGATGCGTGGCCAAGCCTCAGATCTCGGAACAAATTGGTTCCTGACGCGCAACCTGAACTTCAGCCGGCAGTACCTGAGTAAGATTCAGCAGGTCAGCCTCGACGACGTGACGCACGTCGCCCAGGAGTATTTGACCGACGAAAACCTCACAATCGTTTCGCTCAATCCCAAACGATCGCTCGCCCAAAAAAATGGCGTAATCAGCCGGCTTGCCGCGGGAGAAATTCAGAAGTTCGAACTCGGAAACGGCCTGCGTGTGCTGGTCCGTGAAGATCGACGCCTGCCTATCATCGCCATGTCAGCGGTTTTTCGCTCCGGGTTGCTCGCGGAAACGCCCGAAGTAAACGGGATCACTCGGTTGACAGCGAAAAGCTTGCTGAAGGGGACTAAGACTCGCACCGCCGCCCAGATTGCCGACCAGCTCGAGGCTGTGGGTGGCGAAATTGCCGTCCAAGCTGGCAATAATAGTTTCGCGGTGAACGTGCATGTGACTCAGCCCGATCTCGCACTCGCGGCTGATATTCTTGCTGACGTGCTTCTAAACGCGACCATGTCTGCTCAGGCGGTCGAACGGGAAAAGGAAATTCAGCTCGCGAAAATCAAGGAAGCGGATGAACAACCGGTTTCGGTCGCCCGAAATATTTTGCGGAGGGCACTTTTTCCGGGACATCCATTTGCCTTACGCTCGCTCGGGTCGGCTGAATCAGTTTCGCGGCTCAGTTCCGACGATCTCGTGGCCTTCCGCGATCGCTACGTCGTTGCCAGGAACGGCGTCGTGGCGGTCTTTGGAAACGTAAAAGCCGCGGACGTCAAAGAATTATTCGAGCAAAAACTTGGCGCCATGCTTCCCGGTGAGCTTGCGTTAATGGATGCGCCGACAACACCGCGACTCGCAAAATCCAAAACGGTGCAGGCGGAACGTGACAAGGCGCAAGCGGTGCTGATGCTCGGTTATCGCGGTGCCGATGTTTCTGACCCAGACCGCTATGTGCTGCAGTTGATCGACGAAGCAAGCAGTGACATGGGCTCGCGTTTGTTCATTCGTATTCGTGAGCAAATGGGTTTGGCCTATTTCGTTGGCGCGGGCCAGATGCAGGGGCTAGTTCCGGGATTATTTGCATTTTACCTTGGTACTGATCCGGAGAAGCTGGAGGAGGTGACCGCGGCCTTCCTTGATGAGGTGCGAGAACTTTCGGCTAACGGCTTGACTCGGGGAGAACTGGCCCGAGCGAAGAAAAAGCTGATCGGTCAACAACAGATCGCGAACCAAAGTAACGACACCTTCGCTTACGTGAGCGCCTTGGATGAGATCTATGGTCTGGGATTTGACCGATACAAGGAACTTGAAGCCAAGGTCAATGCGGTCACTTCTGCCGACATTAAACGCGTAGCTTCCAAATATTTTGGGGCGCAGCCTCATGTTCTGGCCATTGTTCGACCGCCGGGGAAGAGGCCAGAGACGAAAGGTAAATAGCATGGCGGAAGTTCAGACTGTCACTAATTCGGGTGAAGTAGCGCAGCGGTTCATCGAATTTGTCATGATGCAGGCGCAACACGCCGCCCTTTTCCTCGGGCAGATTCCCAATCCGCAGAGTGGAAAGGCGGAGGTGAATCTGGAAATGGCCAAAATGTTCATCGATCAATTGGCTATGATTCAGGAAAAAACGCGTGGCAACTTGAGCAGTGAGGAGGGTGCGGTTTTGCGAAACACACTGGCGAGTTTGCAACTGGCCTATGTGGAAGTGGCCCGTGGTGGTACATCGCCGATTTCCCCCGAAGCAAAGCCTTCTCCGAGTGCTCCCGCCGATTCGGCGCCGAGCGCGGAGCCGACCTCTTCGGCGGAAGCGGAGGCTGAGTCGCGCAAGAAGTTCAGCAAGAGCTACGGTTCGTAAGCGGCCTGCGCCGAGAGGAGGAATGCTCAGGGCGCGCTTTGGCTCAATGATATCCGTAGTACAGACGTGGCTGCAAATGCGAATAAGCTCCGGCAGGAGAAAGACAAAATCGCAGATTTAAAAATCGTCACCGACCCGGTAGATGCAGCCGAAGAAGCCGGGCTGCGGTATGTCACTGACGAACAGCCCGGTTATACTCGTAAAAAGCGAGGGAGCTCCTTCGTCTATTACGACGCCGAAGGAAAGCTGATCCGGGACGAATCTCGACTCCTTCGCATTCGTCGTCTGGCCATTCCTCCTGCTTATACCGATGTGTGGATTTGTCCCTCCCCGAACGGCCATATCCAAGCGACCGGCCGGGATGATCGCGGTCGTAAACAGTACCGGTATCACGAACGTTGGCGTGCCGTTCGGGACGAGAACAAATACGATCGCATGCTGATATTTGGGAATGCGCTCCCGAAGATTCGACGCCAGGTGCAAGCGGATCTGAACCTGCCCGGTCTACCGCGAAATAAAGTACTCGCCACCGTTGTGCAGTTGCTCGAGCGCACATTTATCCGCATTGGCAATGAAGAATATGCAAAGCAGAACAGGTCGTTTGGATTAACGACGATGCGGAACCATCATGTGGAAATAAAGGGCGCCGAAGTTCGATTCCGTTTTCGGGGCAAGAGCGGAGTGCGACAGGAGATAGATCTCGCTGATCGTCGGATCGCGAAAATCGTGCGAAAGCTTCAGGAACTGCCGGGTCAGGAACTATTTCAGTATCTTGATGAAGAAGGTCAACTACGGGACGTTACTTCTCAGGATGTGAATGCTTACCTCCGCGAAATCACCGGTGAAGATTTCACCGCTAAAGATTTTCGGACCTGGGCCGGAACGGTATTAATGGCTTTAGCCTTGAATGCGCAGGAAAGCTTCAAGACAAAAAAGCAGGCAAAAGCCAACGTAAAGGATGCAATTACGGCGGTTTCAAAAATACTCGGCAATACCCCGGCAGTCTGTCGCAAATGCTATGTGCATCCGGCCGTGCTCGAGAGTTACCTCGATGGCAACCTAATTAATGGGTTAAAGGCGAAGACAGAAAAGGGAATCGAGGAGAATCTGGATAACTTGCGCTCGGACGAGATCGCGATTTTAAGGTTTCTGCGGAGACGGCTCGATAAAAAGGCCGCTTAAACAGAAGAGCCGCGTAGCTCGCTACGCGGCTCCTTTAATCCTCCGACTCGATCGTCTTATTTCCCCGATCTCCGACGCGCCGCCCAACGCGCCTTCATCAGATCGCTAAGCTTCTTTCGCGCTGCGGGTGACATTCTTCCGCGACGTCGTGTTCTTGCTTTTCCAGCTCTGGCTGTAGTCGTGCCAGCTTTTCGTCCACCTCGAGCGCGAGCCCAGCGAGCCCGTGCCGCGGCCGCGATTTTCGCGCGTGTCGCTGCCGACATTGTGCGCCGGCCCGTAGTTCTTCTGCTCGAAGTTGAAGTCGAAGTAGATCGGCCGCCACCGACTAACGCTGCCAGCCGCTGCTCTAGAGCATCAATCTGGCGGCGAACGCCAACTGCTTCTTCCAATCGCCTAAGTGATAAGTCCATTCTGAAGTTCCTAGCAGTCCATTAGCTAACTGCAAACTATTTTCACAACTATTTTTCTACTTATCTGTCTTACCTTGAACCTCGGCGAGTAGGCGTCGGACCAGAACGTGCCGACTTCGGCGGCTTGGAAGTGGCAACCGTTCGCCCGCCCGCAGCGGGCGACTGTTCAGTGGCGGAATACTTTTTTGTGCTCGGCCAGATCAGGCGCCATGGTTCGGAGCGCAAGGTTGCCGTCGCATCCTTAATGTTACGACCACTTTCCTCTAGCGAGGGGCCGAGCGAATTCAGTGTCGCTTTTAACTTCTCGGAAGAGGCCCGCAGGTCCTGAAGGGTAATCTTAATGTTATCGTTCTTCTGTAAGTCGTCGGTAATTCGCTGAATATTAGAAAGCGAAACCGACAGTGACCCGTCGGGGGCAGTGAGCTGGTTTAACTGTTCGCCAAAAGTCCGAAACTGGGTGAGCGCCAG
>QHNU01000125.1 GCA_003218525.1 Verrucomicrobiota bacterium | reverse complement strand
AAGTCTGGCACGCGCTCTCCTGCGAATATCTCACCGGAACTTGCGCGGCCGGAAGCTTCGGTTCCTTGGGTAAAGTCGATCGCGGTTTCCCCTAAAAGGCCTAGTGTAATCATGCGTGCCTGCGAATCGCGGTAGAGCTGGGCGTTGCGATCCACCTGCACATCCACCCGGACTTCATACCGCCGTGTTTTTTCATTTGGCACCGGAACCGCATTCGGATCGGTTGCCCGCAACGCCCGTGCGACCTCGACCGCGCGCTGGTTTTCGTCTCGTGAAACCGGCGAGTAAAGGGCTGCTACCTGGCCTATCTTGCGACCAGCAAGTAAGACCGGCGCTCCGAGCTTAATTCCAGCAGCATTATCAAAATAGATTTTGTAGCTGACCAGTGGCCGAAACAATCCCGGTGCACCGAGGAGAACCAAAACACCGGTTAGCACGGCCAAGGTGGCGACCACGAGTAATCCGGTAAGAACTTCGTTACGCCGTAACTGCATCTGGTGTTCCTTCGAGAATGGGCCCTTCGGTGCTTCCGCTCAAGAATTGTGCGACGACCGGGTCGCGCGATTTCTTAATCTCCTCCGGTTTACCCTGAGCGATGATCTTGCCTTGATACAACATGGCCATGTGGGTGCCGATACGAAAGGCACTCTCCATTTCATGCGTGACGATGACAGAAGTGACCTTATGTTTCTCTGCCAGGCTGATGATGAGTTCGTCAATAACCGAGCTGATGACGGGATCAAGTCCGGCCGTAGGCTCATCAAACAAGATAAGTTCCGGATCCATCACCAAAGCACGGGCCAGACTGAATCACCAAAGCACGGGCCAGACTGA
>QHNU01000124.1:373-8911 GCA_003218525.1 Verrucomicrobiota bacterium | reverse complement strand
TGCGCATAGTCGGCGCCGAGGATTACGAGGAAACGGGCAAGATGATCGGCCGATCGTTCGCGCTCGATCCGAATTGGAATTCCGCTCTGCATGAAGCGAACGCGATCGTGGAGAACGCGATTGCCCGCTCGCTGAGTTCGGCCACGACCGCCTGCCTGGCATTGCGCCACGGCTCGCGCATCATCGCCGGAACTTTCCTCGCGGTCGACCCGAATGCATCCGAACAGCTCATCCCCGGTCCTTGTGTTCTGATGGAATATCGTAACCGAGGGTTGGGCACGCTCTTGCTCGCCGCCGCCATGCAACATCTGCGCGATGCGGGACTCAGGCGCGCTTGCGCCATTACCCGTCATGGTTCTCCCGTGGCACGTTTCCTTTACCCGAAGTTTGATGGCCGCCCGTCTCCGATCGTACCATTGCTCGCGGCTTAGTCTTTTTCGGTTGGATCGTATTCGGGCGGCGAATAAGTATTAAACGTGACCGCGTCGACAGAGGCGCGATTGGTGAATTTGTGCTTGGTGGCCGCGGGAATCACGATCACGTCGCCCTTACCTAACGTGATTGTGTCGTCCGCGATTTCGCCTTCCACCTCTCCCTCGAGCACGAGCAAAACCTGATCACTATTTCTGTGGCCTTCCTTGTGACCGCCGGAAGACCGACCTGGTTTCAGCGTCATCATCGCGGTCTGCGTGCGCTTCGTTGTTTGCAAAATTTCGAACCACGCCGTGGCTTCTCCAATGTTTCGGACGTTCATCGGTCACCTTCTTTCGGTTCTCGCAATGCCATCCCACCGCGCGGGATGATCCCCTCGGCGATATCAACGTGAAACGTTTGTTTCATTTTGGTCTGACCAAACGTCAACTCGGCATTGTAATCGCCGCTCGAGAGCAACTTCTTTGGATCATCGCCGCCATATTTCGTCAACACATCTTCTGTCGGTCGCAGATCCCAATTTAATCGCGTCAGTCCAGCAACACCGGGCGCTTTCAAATTCGCGACCGGTGTTCCGGCAGCATTGGTAATCGCAATCTTGATCTCATCTCCGGTGAATTCTTTTACCCACACGGTCAGCAGGGCTCCTTCTGGCGGGTTGGCCCCCCGATAAACGCCTTTGCCGTTCCAATCTGAAAAACCTGGCGTGATGTAGGCCGCACTCGTTGGACGAATGCTAAACAAATGAGCCGGTTTGCCCGCGATTTCGGGCATGAGCTCACGCAGGGCACGCATATCGTCGAGCACGTAGAGACTCCGGCCATGCGTCGCGATGACGAGATCGGCTGTGCGCGGATGGATCTGTAAGTCATCGACTCGCACCGGCGGCACGTCGGCGATCCGTACCCACTGCGTTCCCTGATCAAACGAAGCGAACAATCCGAAATGGGTTCCAGCGTAAAGCAACTTCGGGTTCACTGGATCCTCGCGCACGGTTTCCACTGGATCATTTGCCGGAAGGTCTCCGACAACGCTCGTCCACATTTTGCCACCGTCGGCCGTACGCGCGATCATCGGATGATCGTCGCCCAGGCGATATCCGTTGGCTGCGACGTATGCGCCGTTCGGATCCTGAGCGCCCGGTTCGATTCGCACAATCCACTGACCCCGCATCGGCTCAGGCAAATTGTTGGTTAACTCGGTCCATTTCCCACCGTCATCCTGTGTCATCCACAACCGGCCGTCATCCGTCCCGGCCCATAAAGTTCCCGCGCGCACCGGCGATTCTGCCAGTGAATAGATGACGCCATAACTCTCCGCGCCACTCCCGGCGACTCTGGTTTTGTCCGGCTCATTCCGCGTCAGATCAGGACTGATCACGGCGTAACGCTCGGCCCGATCGGTTAGGCGAAAGACGACGTTGCCGCCGAAATAAAGGACACCCGGTTTGTGACGGCTCATGATCAACGGCGAATTCCAATGGAAACGCGTTGGCTCCCGACCCTCGGGTGTTTCGGGTCTCAAATTGCGCAGTTCACCAGTGCGCGTATTGAAACGATGAACCACGCCACTCTGATTGTCTCCGTAAAGGGTGTCGCGGTCGCTCGGATCGAACAGCACATAAAATCCATCTGCGCCGGTAAACGGTGTCCAATCGCTGTTGCGAATACCTTCTTTACTCCGGGTTGCGCTCGGCCCGACCCAATTGGAGTTGTCCTGTAATCCGCCGGCGATGCGATAGATCGGCTGCGAATCGTCCACCGAGATGCGGTAATACTCACCGGCGGGAAATCTTGCCAGATGTTCCCACCCTTTTCCGCCAGCGTAACTTTGGTAAACGCCACCGTCGTTCCCAACGATTAATCGGAGCGAGATTGGCGGTTTGGGCGGCTTGTTCTTGTCTTCGGGCTTTGGTGGCTTCGGCGGAGGGGCACTTCCATTTTGAATAGCAAGCGCGTGCATGTCTGGATGCACTTTTTCGGAGAGATCTTCCCGAAAAGTTTTTCCACCGTCATCCGAAACGAGTAACGCAAAACCAAGGAGGTAGACGCGCTGATCGTTCGCCGGATCGATTCGGATTTGGCTGAAGTAAAACGGCCGCGGATCAATGTCGCTCACCCGCTTCCATGTTTCCCCTGCGTCCTCGGACCGAAATACGCCACCGCGCTTACTATGAATATCGTCCAGGGCGCTTGTTCCGCCTTCGTCGCTCTGCACCACTGCGATCACGATTTTCGCGTTCACCGGCGTGACCGCCAATCCGATTTTACCAGTCAATGTCGGTAAACCATTCGCACACTTTTTCCACGTGCCACCGCCATTGCTACTCTTAAAAATGCCGCCCACGTCTGCACCACCAGTTGCTGAGACGCCGTAGGTGAAACTCCACGGTTTCCGCTGACGCGCGTACATCGCGGCGTAAATAATCTCCGGATTGTCCGGCGCCATCGCGAGATCGCAGCCGCCCGTGCGCGCATTATGCGGGGCGGGCGCGGCCAAAACTAATTTCCACGATTTCCCGGCATCGGTTGTCTTGAAAACTCCGCGCTCGCCACCGTCTGCCCAAAGATTGCCCAGCGCCGCGACGTAAGCCGTTTCCGGTGTTTTGGGATGAACGATCACCCGGCCAATCGAGCGACTCGTATCTAAGCCGACGTGCTGCCAGGTCGTTCCACCATCGGCGGAACGGTAAACGCCGTTTCCCCACTCCGCCGAATTGCGATCGGTCGGTTCGCCGGTGCCGACCCACACGATATCGGAATCACTCGGCGCGACCGCGACTGCACCAATCGATTGCACCGGTTGCTTGTCGAAGACCGAATCGAAGGTTACACCGTTATCACCCGTCTTGAATAAGCCGCCGGTCGAAAGTCCGACAAAAAACACGGCCGGATTGCGCGGGTCGATCGCGATGTCAGAGACTCGACCGCCCATCGCTGCCGGCCCAATCGATCTCGCCTTGAAATTCTTGAACAAGATTTCGTTCAATCGCGGCGCAGCGGATTCTGCCGGCGAAGCGCCGGCCGCGGCGGAGGCGCTAGGCGAAACCAGCGATGCTGGAGAAGTTTCCGGTGAAGTCCCAGGTGACGGCGATGCAATAGCTTCCGGTGCGCCCGGGGTGGACGGGCGCGTGCCGGCCAAGGTGGCCGACGGTGCTTGCGCGCGGATAGTGATAACGCAGGCAAAGCTCGCCGTAATCAGAAGGGTTGCTTTCATAAAGGTGACATCTTCGTCCAAGCCGACGCGTTGTCGATGTCAGCCCGAATCGCGCGCGTACCAATCGACTTTGCGCGTCACATACATCACGACCGCCAGAACAATGAAAAGCGCAATCGCACCCATGAGCAGTGCGTAATCCTGTTGTCGCAAAGTAATATAAAGAAAGGTGTAAACACCGGCCAGGCCGGCGCCGATCATCAACGTGCGAACCCCTCCACCGAGGAAGAATCGGCAATACCACGTTATCAAGATGGTCGAGGCTGCGGCAGCCATGAGGTAAGCCCAGCCAAACCCAATAAACTCCGAGATCGAAAGAAGCAGGAGATAAAACAAACATAATGCCGCGCCCACCATCAGGTATTGAAACGGGTGAATCTTCTGTCGCGCCGTGACTTCGAAGAGAAAGACCGTGGTAAAGACGAGTACTAGGAAGAGCACGCCATATTTGATCGAGCGCTCGACGTAACGATACGCGTCCAGAATCGACAAAAACTGCGCCCCAAAACGCGAGTTTGTCACAACCTGGAGATTGAACCGTTCGTTCCCGCCGCGACTCGTCCATTGCTGCGGGTAATCGCGACCGTAATAAGAAACCTTCCAGTTGGCATTAAACCCATCCGGTCGCACCGATCGATCGGCCGGCAAAAATGCTCCCCGGAATGCAGGATCAGGCCAATTCGATTTCAATGTCGCTTCGTTTTGGACGCCGAATGGGACAAAGAAAATTCCGTCGCTCCCGTTGAAATCCAACGCGATCGAAAATTCCACCTCATTGTCGATCGGTTTGTCCGCGCCAAGAGATGCTGTGGCTCCAGTCGTATAACCCGGTACTTGTGACCCAGGCAGGAGCGGCCGCTTCGCCCCGCCCCAATCCAATAGTAATGCTTCGCGCGTTCCGCGGAGATCATTGACTGCAATGGTCACGAACGCGTCTTTCCATTGCAGATCGCGGGAATCAATTTTGAGCGCGCCGAAATCGGGCGGCGCGAATTTTCCGGAAAGTACCAGCTGAGCGCGGAAAACCGCCGCATCATAAATCCCGCGATGCAGGGTTTGCGTCTGCACCTCACCGTTAACCTTGAGCAATTGCGGCAGAAAATAAGCGTTGGCCGTTGCCGTCTCCTCAACTTCGCGCCGCTCCACCCGTCCTTCGGCCAGCGGCACTTCCTTAACCGCCTTGAATCGATACTGAAATGGAATCCCGAGCACCGGCCCGATCACATTTTGCTCCTTTCCCCAAGAGGAAGTGATATCGACGACGGCCTCATTGCGCCGCGCCAATCTCTCGTTCAAGACGCCGGTAATCATTGCCAGCGGGATCAACAAGACGAGCACCAGCGCGCCGACGCCGAGGAGCTTGATGATGGTGTTATTTCGCTTTCCAAAAGTCGGTTGTGATTTTGGTAACGGCGGTGGGGCTTGTGGCTCGGCCATCGTCGGAGATTGAACAACCAAAATGGTTTAGGCAATCAAACTTGAATAGCGCCACCGGCTTGCAAATACCGCCGCGAGTTGCTGAAGTCACGTGATGAAGATCAGCATATCGACACTCCTCACGTTCATCGCAGCCGCTTCTCTTCTGCCAGTTTGGCTGCATGCCGAGGAAGTGCAGAAGTCGTCTCCGCCCGAGCTTGCTTCCTACTACTTCGTTCTGCTCACGCGTGGACCGGAATGGACTGCGGAAAAAACTCCCGCGACCGAAAAGATCCAAGCCGCCCATCTTGCCAATATCACGAAGCTGCACGATGCCGGGAAACTGGTGCTGGCAGGCCCGTTTACCGACAATGGCAATTGGCGCGGCATCTTCATCTTCAAGACCTCCTCAATCGAAGAAACAAAGTCGCTGGTCGAAAACGACCCGGCCGTGCAAGCAGAGCGCCTTACTTACGAAATCCATCCGTGGGCGACAAAAAAAGGAATGCTGCCGTAGCACCCCCATTTTCGTCGGTTGTGATTTGGCGCGTGGCGGTGGGGGCTTGTGGCTGGGCCATAGTCCGAAGGTTGAACAACCAAAACGGCTTAAGCAATGAAACTTAGTTAACATTGCAGACCCGCGATTGACACGATTTCGCCCAGAGAACCTATCGATTCTTTGCTTCTTTTCTATCGATCAGCAATCGGCTTGGATTTTCCACAGCCATGTTCATTCGAATTCATTTTTGGCTGATTCTTTTTTTAGGTGGCACTGCGGTTAGCTTCTCAATGGAACCGCTGGCCAAAGGGATCCAGGACAATTCCTTCCTAGTGGAAGAAGCTTACAATCAGGAACCCGGTGTTGTTCAGCACATCCTGAATCTGCTTGTAACGTCCAAGGCTGGTCAGAAGGAAAGCTCCGCAAGCTTCACTCAAGAATGGCCAATTTTCAGTCAGCAGCACCAGTTCTCCTACACAGTTCCGCATACGTTTGTGGAAGATGAGCACGGCTTTGAAGACATCCGGCTGAATTATCGCTTCCAAGCGTTGGTGGAAGGTGTGCGGAACCCCGCTTTCGCGCCGCGCCTTAGTCTCGTTGTTCCGATCGGCGATTCTGACAACGGCTTTGGACATGACCAGCTCGGGTACGAGATCAATCTACCCTTCAGCAAAATCGTCAGCGACCGTTGGACTCTTCATTTTAACGCCGGCGGCTCGCTCTTTCCAAATGTGCAGGACCATGACTTGTGGAACTACAATCTCGGGGCGAGCGCGATTTACGCGGTCAGCGCAAAGTTCAATCTCATGGTCGAATCTGTCGCCTTTTGGGAAGACGATGTCGATGAATCGAGACACGTCGATCGTTCCGTGACCGCGTTGTTTTCTCCCGGCGCACGATACGCATTTAATTTGTGCAATAACGCACAACTCGTCGTCGGTTTGGCCGTTCCCATCGGACTAACTGCCGATTCACCTGAGTACGGTTTCTTCTTTTACTGCTCCTTTGAGCATCCGTTCGTATTCCCGCAGCTACGCCCAGGTAAATAATTAGACCAGGAAGCGCGACCGGCCGAAGGAGCGCTTGCACGGCGCCGGAAGATCTCTGAATCCAAATCACCAATTGACCGCATCTCAATGAAAAGCCGCAAAGAGATGCTCCGCCTATGATTCAGGATTTCAAATTTGCCATTCGACAACTGTTGAAGGCACCAGGCTTCACCGCTGTCGCAGTATTGACCCTGGCGCTGGCTATCGGTGTTAACTCCGCCATTTTCGCGCTGATCAACGGCGTCGTGCTGCGCCCGATGGTGCCACTGCGCTCGACCGAGGTGGTCAACGTATTCACCGCCCGCCAGAATGCCACGCACGATTATCGCCAGTTTTCGTACAATGAATTCCGTGAGCTGCGCGAGAACGGTAAAGATGTGTTTGCCGATGTAGGCGCGGTCGATTTTGCAGTGGCCGGCATCGGCCGCGATCACGACATGCGGCGCAGTTTCGCGTTTTTGACCTCGGAGAATTACTTCTCGCTCATGGGCGTGCAGGCATGGCGCGGCCGCTTTTACACGGCGGAGGAGTGCCGACCGAACGCAAATATTCCAGTCGTAGTAGCGAGCTATGGATTCTGGAAACGCATGGGTCGCCGTAGCAATTTTGTCGGCAGCACGCTGCAAGTTAACGGCCAACCTTATACAGTCATTGGCATCGCGCCGGATGGATTCAGCGGCGCCAATGTGCTCGTCGCACCTGATATCTGGATGCCGCTCGGGATTCGGGGGCAACTCGGGTCGGCCTTCGGCGACACAGAAACGTCGCATGACCTGGCGGACGCGAAAAATTATACGCTCAACCTGACGGCCCGAATGCGTCCGGGCCTCACAGTGGAGACGGCGAAGTCGCGTCTGCCGGTGCGGGCGCAGCGGTTAACCGCGATTCAACTGGACGGCGCCGAAGGGACGCGTGCCTTGCAGATCCAAACGCCGTCGCGTTTCAGTCTTAGCACGCAACCGGAAGACGATGGCCCGATCACATTGATCGGCACGCTCCTGATGTGCATGGCCGGCGCGGTGCTGCTCATCGCCAGCCTGAATTTGGCCAACATGCTGCTCGCACGGAGCACAGCGCGATCGAAGGAAATGGCAGTGCGGCTCGCCGTGGGAGCTTCGCGCTGGCGAATTATCCGGCAGCTGTTGTGCGAGGGATTGCTGCTTGCCATCTGCGGCGGCGCGTTCGGGCTCGTCCTGAGCGCCTGGTGCAACGATCTTTTACTTCAATCATTCGGCAGGCTGCTGTCTTCGGTGAATTTCTCTTTCGTGGTGAAACTGCGCCCGGACGCGACTGTGCTCGGCATTACCCTTCTCTTCTGCGTGCTGGCGACGATGCTCTTTAGTCTCGGCCCGGCATTGAAAGCGACAAAGGCCGATCTCGTGAACGATCTGAAACAGCGAGTGGGCGAGCCGGCGCGTGTGGGACGTCTCAGCCGTTTCTTCGCGCCGCGGCATATCTCCGTCATGGCGCAGATTGCACTTTCGCTCATGTTGCTTTTCGCAGCCGGCTTGTTCTTCCGCGGCGCACTTAAAGCTGCTGGTCTGGATCCAGGTTTCGTCGCGGCGGGCGATCTCGTGACGGAATTTGATTTCACGCTGATCAAGAAAACGCCTGCGGAAGCACGCCGAACAATTTTCGCGATCGCGCAACAGGCGCGCGAACTGCCAGGCGTGCGCGCGGTAGCAGTCGGCACGATGTTGCCTTACGGCGATTTCACGAGCGCGCGTCGCGTCATGTCGATGCAGGAAACGATGCCGACCGATCCGAAGGCGCCTGATCCTGGTGTGAGTGCGCTGTTCACTGGCATCACGCCGGGGTACTTCGATGCCATCGGTGTGAAGCTACTGCGCGGCCGCGATTTCAATCAAGCCGAGTGCGAAAACAAAGATGGGCGGCGCGTGGCAATCATCGACGAAGAATTGGCCA
>QHNU01000124.1:0-262 GCA_003218525.1 Verrucomicrobiota bacterium | reverse complement strand
TGACACGCTTCTCCGCCGCCTGTTCGTGCCCCTGGCGCAGGGTTACAGCGGGCAGACTTTTCTTCATATCCGGCTCAACGCGGCCGATCGCCGCGCTGTAGTGGCGATGATTCCGGCAGTGCGTCAGATCTTGCGCGACATCGATCCCGGTCTGCCCGTCTTAAGCATTGTACCTTTCACAGACTTGGTCGAAAAAAGCGTCGGCCTGTGGGTTGTGAGACTGGGTGCGTTGTTGTTCGGCGTCTTCGGCGGAATTGCGCTA
>QHNU01000123.1 GCA_003218525.1 Verrucomicrobiota bacterium | reverse complement strand
GGCCGGCTGCTCGATCACCTCGAGCAGGGCACGATGCATTTTCGAGAGGTCAAGATTCTTGTCCTCGACGAGGTCGATCGCATGCTCGACATGGGATTTTTGCCGGATGTGCGCCGCATCGTGCAGCAAATTTCAAACGACCGGCAGACGTTACTTTTCTCGGCGACACTGCCGCCGGAAATCGAACGCCTGGCCGCGTCGGTGCTGCGTCATCCTGAAACGGTTGAGATCGGCGCGCGCCGTTCCCCGGCCGAGACGGTCACGCATGCAGTTTATCCGGTCGCAGCCGAGCAAAAATTTGATTTGCTTATGGCATTACTTGAGCGCACGAATTTTGACAGCGCGCTCATTTTTTGCCGGACGAAACACGGAGCCGATCGCATCGCCCACCAGTTGAAGAACGCGAAGCATTCGGTGGCGGTCTTGCATTCAAATCGGACTCAACGCGAACGAATCGAGGCGCTCGAAGGATTCAAAAGCGGCAAATATGAAGTCATGGTCGCGACCGACATTGCGGCCCGTGGTCTCGACATCGCCGGCGTCAGTCACGTCATCAATTATGACGTGCCCGAGCATCCGGAAGATTACGTGCACCGCATCGGCCGCACCGGGCGCGCGCAAAACGTTGGTGATGCATTCACTTTGATGAATGGGGAAGAACTGCCTGCGCTGCAAGCAATCGAGCGTTTCATCGGCCAAAAGATTCCGCGACTTAAACTCGCCGACTTTCCTTATATTTATACGATTTTGTTCGAACCGGAATCAGCTATGGGCGGCAAGCGCGCAATCGGCGGCGGACGGACCCATCGCGGTTATTCATTTGGTCGGCGACGAAAATAAGGTCAGCTTCGGAGGGACGCGCTCCGCGCGTCCGATGGAGCGGCTTCCGCGTTGTAGGGTCCGCTGTCCAGCGGACAGAAATGCGCTGAGGACAGCGCACACTACAACGAGCTTCAGTCGTTGCCGGGCTCTGGTTGGTAGGGGCGGTTCACCAAACCGCCCGCGGGCGATTGAGTCAATCGCCCCTACCTGCCGCACCACTGATCGACCCAATCATTCACCGTCTTGTACCAGAGCCGCGAGTTTTGCGGCTTCAACACCCAGTGACCTTCGTCCGGGAAATACAACATTTTGGACGGGACCTTCAGCCGCTGAAGAGTAGTGAAAAGCTGGAATCCTTCACTGACATCGAGCCGGTAATCGAGCTGCCCATGCACAACCAGCGTTGGCGTTTTGAACTTATCAGCGAATAGGTGTGGCGAAAATTTTCGGTAAAGCTCGCGCTGCTGCCAGGGTGGGCCTTTGAACTCCCACTCCGCGAACCAGAGTTCCTCGGTCGTGCCATAAGTCGACTCGGTGTTGAAGGTGCCGTCGTGCGACACGATGCACTTAAACCGATTCGTGTGGCCGAGAAGCCAGTTCGCCATGTAACCGCCATAGCTCGCGCCTAGGGCCGCTTCACGAGTCTTATCGACAAACGGATACGTCTTCTCGACGTAATCCAAACCCTTCATCAAGTCGACAAACGGTTTGCCGCCCCAGTCGCCGCTGATCGAATCGGTAAATTTTTGCCCGTAACCGGTCGAGCCGTGGAAGTTGATCATCACCACCACGTAACCGCCTTGGCCCCGAAAGCTTTCGGGGTTGCCGACCGCGAACAACCCCGCGTTCCACCGATAGGTCCAATCATTTCCCCAGGCGCCTTGCGGCCCGCCATGAATCAAAAACTTTAGTGGATATTTCTTCGCCGGATCGAATCCCGGCGGCTTGATAATGAATCCCTGCACCTCCTCGTTGTTCGCGCCTTTAAACGTGAACGACTCGAGCGGCTGCATGTCGATCTGCGACAGCAGCGCGTCATTCATGTGGGTGATGGCGATCGGCTGGGTTTTCTTTGCAACGTCAGTGCACCAGATCTCATTTGGCGCGACGATTGACATGTGCGTGAAAAACAGCTCAGTGCTCGCGCCAAATGCCAGATCATCAGCATGGAGGCGGACAAGCTCCGTTGGCTGACTGCCGTCAAGAGCAAGCGAGTAGAGCGGTGATTCGCCGCGATCTTCGGCGCTCAGGATAATCGTCTTGGAATCCGGCAACCACGCGAAACTTGCCACTGATCGGTCCCAATCGGCCGCCAGTTTTCGCGATTGGCCAAGTTGTCGCTGATAAATGACAAGCGTCTCTTTATCGGCTTCAAACCCCGCCCGGGCCATCGACCGCCACGCTATATGATGACCGTCCGGCGAATACAGTGGCGTATTGTCATTACCGGGACTGGTCGAAATTTTCTTCGATGCGCCGCCAGCTATCGGCACGATAAAGATTTCGTTATTCGTGCTGGTCGCTTCGATTTCGTCGATGTTGCTGGTGTAAGCCAGCTCCTGTCCGTCCGGCGAAATCGCATACATGTCCTGGCCACCAAGATTAAACGGGGGCACATCGTGATCGTCCGGCGTGAGATCGCGCGGCTGGAGGATAGGCGTCTCGCCTGAGGTCGGAGAATCAGCAGGCTGAAAGCCTGCTGTCCGAACAGGCGAGACGCCTATGTTCCGATCGGCGTTCGCCTCCGCGCTAACAACAAACAGATGGCTTCGCTTGAACTCGGTGAACGCATTCCAATGGCGATACAGAAGTTTGGTGAAGATCTTCGCTTTTACTTTGCTGTTTTTTAGCTCTTCGTCGCGTCCCTTGTTGCACGCGTCGTCTTTGCAATCTGGATAAACCACGGACAAGAACACGATATTTTTGCCATCTGGCGACCAGATCGCTCCGTCGGCGCCGGTTGAGATGTTCGTGACCTGATGCGGCTTACCTTTGAGGACACCGCTCTCGGTATCGAAATCGCACATCCAGATTTGTGACGGATCGGTTGCTTTCGATGTCCAGATGAGCCGTGTGCCATCCGGCGAAAAACGCGGTCGTTCCTCATGGTTGGGAGTCTGACTTAAGCGCCGTGATTCCCCGCCATTGGCCGGCACGATCCACAAGTGTGAGATCTTCGTGTTCGCCTCGAGGTCCACATCGACCGCATCGAACACGACCCACTTTCCATCTGGCGACGGGATCGGTGCGCTGACCCGTTTTAACTTCATCATGTCCTCAAACGTGAATGGCCGTTTGCCGCTGCTGTTAACTGACGGACTCGGGGAAGGCGTTTGCGCAAATGTTGAAAGAGCGATTGCGAGCGAAGCGACGAAAATTTTCCAATGCATGCGTCGGGAAGTTAGAACGGCATAGTGTTGTGGTGCGACGGTGCGTGCAAGATTGACAAACCAGCGCTGTCGTCGCTCGCGAATTCGTACCATGGAGACCATCACCTTTTTTACAGGCTTTAACCGCCGGAACTTCATTTCCCGGACCGCCCGCGGGATTTTTGCGGCGACACTGGCGCCAGAGATTGTGCGCTTTGCCGCATCGGCCGAGCCGATGGGATCACCCGCTCCGACGCCGACGAGTGCTGCGCAAGGTGAACCGTTACCGCAAGATCAGCGCGTCGGGTTTGCGCTCGTCGGTCTGGGTCGACTAACCCAGGGACAACTGCTTCCCGCATTTCGCGTGAGCAAGAGAGCAAAATTGACCGGCCTTGTCAGTGGAGATCCAGCCAAAGCGCAAAAGCTGGCACAGGAGAATGGCGTCAGCACCGAGAGCATTTACGACTACAAAAATTTCGATCGCATTCGCGACAACCAAGACGTGCAGGTCGTTTACGTCGTCTTGCCGAACTCGATGCACGCCGACTTTACGGAGCGCTCAGCCCGGGCGGGCAAACACGTCCTTTGCGAAAAGCCCATGGAAGTGAGCTTAATGAAATGCCAACAAATGATCGATGCCTGCAGGAAAGCGAAGGTGAAACTGATGATCGCGTATCGCATTCAATATGAACCGATGAATCGCGCGATGCAGCGGATGGTGAGAGAAAAGGCCTTTGGTCCGGTAAAGTATATCGAATCCGACAACGGCCAGCGGGTAGAAAAAATGGAATGGCGCTTGAGCAAAGCTCTTTCCGGCAGCGGGGCCGTCGGCGATGTCGGCATTTATTGCATTAATACCATTCGTTTTCTGCTCGGCGAAGAACCGATGGAAGTGTTCGCGCGCACATTCCGCCCGCCCAGCGATCCGCGCTTCAAGGAAGTGGATGCGACCATCATCTGGCAAATGCGTTTTGCCAGCGGGGTGCTGGCGAATTGCATGTGCAGTTTCGATACCTACGACACGAAATCGTATCGAGCGGTGGCCGAGCGCGGAACCTTCGGGATGAACCCATCCTTCCCCTACCACGGCTTGAAAATGTTTGCCAAACCGGAACAGCCGCCGCCGCCGCAAATCGCGGAGAGCGATCAGTTCGCGAACGAGCTCGATCAC
Source organism: Verrucomicrobiota bacterium (assembly GCA_003218525.1). Classification (GTDB taxonomy): domain Bacteria; phylum Verrucomicrobiota; class Verrucomicrobiia; order Chthoniobacterales; family UBA10450; genus AV69. The sequence continues at coordinate 1,070 of QHNU01000123.1, read as the reverse complement.
ATGGCTGATTGCGTCATCAATGGTCGCCAGCCTTACACGCCCGGGGAAGAAGGGCTGCAAGACCAACGGATCATTGAAGCAATATTTGAAAGCGCACGCACCACGCGCGCGGTTACCTTGCCGCGATTCGACAAGCTCGATCCATTTCGCGGCCCGATACCGGAATAATTATTCCAGGTCTTCACCTCGCCGGATCATTGAGACGATCTTGTACGGCTGTCGCTAGATAATTTAGAATATTTCACGTGCTGTCTGGAGCCGTTCCGCTTCAACGCGCGTAACTTGCTCTTCAACGCGCGTTTCCAGCCGACGAAAATCGGTTTCTTCAAACTCCGGCCTGTGCGAGGCGATGGCACCGAGCAAGCGCCACAAAAGCTTTTTTCCGGCAATCCCGAGGGCCAGAGCTTCGAGCGCTTGCAACAAACCAAAGCGGTCGTCGGCATCCGCAGTGCCAATCTTCATCTGGCCGATTTTCTGAGTGATCCATGCGCCAGCCTTGCGAACACTGCTTTCCTCAGCCCCCAGTTTGCGGATCAAAGTTCGAAGCGTTTCCTGATCAGTACTGATTTCTGTTCGCAGATCGCGAAAGAACTTCTCGAGGGGATTTCCGTCGTGGTGTTCGACCAAGTGATCGAGCAATTCCAAGGCGGCGACGGAGCCGGCGAGATGATCGTTGAGATAAGTATGGAGATGACTGGTGGATTTGGAATGGGTCACAATGCTGTATCGAACCTCGTGACGGGACGGGTCGCGTTCCGCAGGATGTTCGCCCCTGTTCAATCCGCCTTGACAATGTTAGAACGCGCTTAGGTCGAATTACCCTCTTCGGCTTCATCAACCTGTGACCAACAACCCACAACAACAGCATGACGAAATTGGGCCGTTTACCTATCGCGACGCGCGCCGTTTGCTCGTCCTGATCGTCTTGCTGATCGCAGCGTGGATTCTTCTGAGATCACTCGTTCCGGTGCTGCTGCTTTTCGGAATCGTGATCCTGCTGGCGATGGTATTGAACCCGGTCGTCGTCTGGCTTGAACGGCGTCGCATTCCGCGGCCAGTTAGCGTCGCCT
>QHNU01000166.1 GCA_003218525.1 Verrucomicrobiota bacterium | reverse complement strand
GTTAAGCTGGAGTGCAAACTGGGGTGTGAGACTATAACCGGCCACGAACTGGCTGATTGAACTTTCTTCATGCTGGCCGGTTGGGTTGGCGACTTCATTGCCGTCTACCTGTACGGTCCCGAAGTAGGTGAATTGCTCGCCAATGGCGCCGTACGATCCCTTAGCCCAGTCGGGCGAGATTCCCGTCGGCCGCCCTAGCGCCGCGGATTCCTCCATTTGTGGCATCGCTTCTAATTGCGGCGTGTAACAACCGCACAGGTCGCAAGCCTGACCGGCGAATGTGCTCGTAACTAACAATACAAAAGGAACAAAAGGTAATTTCATAATGATTCCGGTAATGAGGGAGAGCCGAGTGCGAGTTAGCGCCGGCTCCCATTACAGGGCCGAAGGTCGCGTCCGTGCATCCGCACGGATGCAACATTTCGCTGTTAGCTCAGTCCGAGGCGCGGCGGCGGAACCGGCGGAGATTCTCCGTGCTCAGAGAAAACAGCGCTACTTCGCGGGAACTGGAATCGTTCGAAAGGTTGGACGAACTCAAAGGCGCCCGTGGTGCAAATTAGATCGGGTTTGCTCACGACCGATGGTGTCTGCTGTTTCTTCGGAGAATGCTGTGCTGCATTGATGCCTCTACACATCGCGCAGGGGTGGTCACCGTCGAACGTCTGGCTCAGCGCCTGTCGCAACGTGGTGTGCTTCGAGTACTCGATCAGCATGGCCGTCCATGCGACCGATTGCAACGCCGCCCAATGCAGGCCAATTGCAAGACAAAGCGCAAAGATCGTCGTCGCGCGTCCAATTGCCGACCACATTGCCCCAGGATAGGGACCTCCTGATCGGTTGGCAACAGCCAATGATTACTCCTGCGTTGAATGCCGCGCTTTATTGGCCTTGGATCGGGGCCGGGCACATTCGCATCCCAAGCTGGTTTGAATGGTTACTAGGCAATCGACCGCACAACCCCGCCATCGGCACGGACGGCAGCGCCATTAATTGCGGAAGCGAGCGGGCTGCAAACAAAGACGACGACGTTCGCGATTTCGTCGGGATCGATGAAGCGCTTCAGAATCGAAGTGGGACGGGCTGATCGGAAAAACTCCTTCTCAAATTCATGCGGCGTCTGCTGGTTCTGCTTGGCAAGCTGATCAACGAATTCTTTTACGCCTTCACTGGCCGTCGGGCCGGGTAGAACAGAATTAACTGTGACTTGGGTGCCCGTGCAGGTTTCCGCCAGTCCACGAGCAACCGCGAGCTGCGCGGTTTTGGTGGTGCCGTAGTGGATCATCTCCGCGGGAATTTGAAGGGCCGATTCACTCGATATGAAAACGACACGGCCCCAATTGCGCTTCTTCATTTCCAGAAGATAGGCGCGGCTCAAGCGGACGCCGGACATGACATTAACTGCGAAGAATTTCTCCCACTCTGCATCCTGAATTTGTTCGAATGGCTTTGGCTCAAAAATACCGGCATTGTTAACGAGAATATCAACGCGGGGGAGTTGGCGAACGACTTCGTTGCATCCTTCTGCACTCCCGAGATCCGCCGCAATACCACGAATCTTGGCGTCGTTGAATTCCCTCGTAATTTGGGAGATGGCGTTACTGACGCGCTCGTCCGTTCGGCCGTTGATAACCACGTCGGAGCCTTCGCCCGCAAGGCGGGATGCGATGGCGAAGCCAATGCCAGCGGTCGATCCAGTTACTAGCGCTACTTTGTCTTTTAGTTGGAGATCCACAGGCGTAAAAGGTTGTTAAAACTCTGCGTTACCCGGCGTGCGGGCGAATGGAATGACATCGCGAATATTCGAGATGCCAGTAACGAACATGAGCATGCGCTCGAAGCCCAAACCAAATCCTGAATGCGGTACCGAACCATAACGCCGCAAGTCGAGATACCATTTGTAATCGGTCGGGTTCATTTTGTGCCGCCGCATACTCTTCTCCAGCACTTCTAGCCGTTCCTCACGTTGACTACCGCCGACGATTTCTCCAATCCCGGGAACCAGCAAATCCATCGCCGTCACCGTTCGGTCGTCATCGTTCAATCGCATGTAAAAGGGTTTAATCTCTTTTGGATAGTTGAAGACAGTTACCGGACATTTGAAATGTTTCTCGGTCAACCATCGCTCGTGTTCGGATTGCAGGTTTAACCCGTACCCTACTGGGAACTCAAATTTCTCCCCACTTTTCACCAGCAACTCGACCGCCTCGGCATAACTGGTCCGCTGAAAGGGCCGATCCACTACAAAATCGAGCCGTGCCAGTAGCTCCCCGTCTACGAATTTCGCAAATAATGCCAGCTCATCGGGGGAATTGTCGCGAATCTGGTGGATTAGATATTTAACCAATTCTTCGGCCAGATCCATGTTGCCTCCCAAATCGGTAAAAGCCATCTCGGGTTCGATCATCCAGAACTCGTTTGCGTGTCGGGAGGTGTTTGAGTTTTCCGCACGGAAGGTCGGACCGAACGTGTAAACCTTGGATAATGCGGAGGCGAACGCTTCCGCCTCGAGTTGTCCGCTTACCGTCAGATAAGTTGCGCGGGCAAAAAAATCTCTTCCGTAGTCGATCTCACCATTAGCTTTCCGTGGCGCATTGTTTGGGTCAATGGTCGTGACCCGAAACAATTCGCCCGCGCCTTCACAATCGCTCCCGGTAATGATGGGCGTGTTTAAATAAAAAAAGCCACGGTCTTGAAAAAACCGATGAATGGCGAAGGCCAGGCGGCTCCGGACGCGAAAAACTGAGCCAAAAAGATTAGAGCGCGGCCGCAAATGAGCGATTTCGCGTAGGAACTCGGCCGTATGCCCTTTCTTTTGTAATGGGTAACTCTCATCCGAACCGCCGACGATGGTTATTTCTTCTGTAACGAGTTCCCAATTCTGACCTTTCCCCTGCGACTCGACCAGCGCACCCCGGACGGCAACGGAAGCGCCCGTGTTCAATCGCTGGACCATTGCATAATTCGACAAAGTATTTCCGGCGATGACCTGGAGATTGCGCAGGCATGATCCATCGTTCAGCTCGATAAATGAAAAGTCCTTCGAGTCCCGGCGGGTCCGCACCCACCCCTGCACCAAAATTGCTGAGATTGGCGCACTGCTTTGTAAGGCGTTCTTTATCGAAGTGGGTGAAAGCGCGACTGAGTCAGTCATTATTCACATCAGGAAGCCAGGAATTCAGGAAAAGCAACCTGCTTCGCCAGTTCTTGTTTCTGGAGAACCGTTGTGTCGAGATTGTCACAATCTACCCTTTCGGAATAAGAATCTGCTGCTTCGATGGATTACATCGCCCGGCGCGAGCAGTATTACTTACGCTAGGTTGCCGTCCGATCCTCGGCCATAAATACGTCACAAGGCAGACGGCGATATCATCTAGCGGCGGATTCGAATTTACGCTTCTTTTTTGGTGAGCGGTTCTTCCGCCTTGCGTGAGTTGATTTCCCCATTGCCCCCAGCGCCGGTATATTATGAAGAGCGAGAGCGCGGGCGAGTTCCTTTTCAGCCGTAAGATCAAGACGTAGTGGGGTCACCGAGACCCAACGGTGTGCAAAGGCCCAATGATCGGTCCCTTCTTCCTCCCCGGTCAACGGTATTACCGTGAACCAGAAAAGCGGCCGGCCCAATGGATCTTTACCGGGAATGACCTTGCCATCATATTGTTGCACGGCTTGCCTGGTCCAGCGAATTCCACGCGGTTTCGCCGGCAAATTTACATTTACAAGGCACATCGTTTCTTCTTCGATTAACAACCGGAGCACCTTTGCGACATACGGCTCCAACGCTGTGAAATTGGGCTCCTTCTCAGCCACCGCCGTACTAAAGGCGATACCACGCAAGCCGAGTAAAGCGGCCTGTTTCGCGGCCGCTAATGTGCCCGAATGCCAGCAGGAGTTGCCGAGATTCGGGCCCAAATTAATACCGGAAAGAACAAGATCGACATGCTCCCAATGATGGGTACCAAGAGCAACACAATCGGCTGGCGTGCCATTCACCCGATAGGCATCAAAATTACCTAGCGGAACACGCCGATAACGCAGCGGTCGTGAAGAGGTGATGGCGTGGCCCATCGAAGATTGCTCGACATCGGGCGCAACGATACGAACTTCGCCAAAACGAGCCGCTACCTTGGCTAACGCCAAAATACCGGGACTGTAGATGCCGTCGTCATTACTGATCAGAATCCGCCGCTTCATCTCATTAGGAAACGCGTGTCAAAGCAGTTTTGGCCGAATACTTTGCAGACGGATTTCTTTCAATCCAGCGAGATAAAATGCGAATTACTTTGATGCATAATCCGTCCGCCGGCCACGGCAAGCATCGGAAGAAAGACCTAATGGAAGCATTGGCCAAGGCCGGACATAATGCCATTTATCAATCCACCAAGAAGCGCGGTTACAAGAAAGCACTCAAAAAACCTGGGGATCTCGTACTGGTTGCCGGAGGCGATGGCACCATCACAAAAATCGCCCGCCGACTGATTGATACGGTCATTCCGCTGGCCGTTCTTCCGCTTGGCACTGCCAATAATCTCGCGCGTAC
>QHNU01000313.1:1748-1945 GCA_003218525.1 Verrucomicrobiota bacterium | reverse complement strand
GCAGTACAATATTGTAACGGTCGAGGACCCGATCGAGTACGAGCTGGCCGGCATCAATCAGGTGGCGGTACGCAGTGACATCGGTCTGGATTTCGCCTCGGCCTTGCGGTCGATCCTGCGGCAGGACCCCGACATCGTGATGGTGGGTGAAATTCGTGATAACGAGACGGCCGACATTGCGGTCAAGGCGGCGTTAA
>QHNU01000313.1:876-1742 GCA_003218525.1 Verrucomicrobiota bacterium | reverse complement strand
AATGACGCCGCGGGCGCAATCACGCGTCTGGACGATATGGGAATCGAGCCATTCTTAATTGCCAGCTCGGTGTTGATGACGTGCGCCCAGCGACTGGTCCGGCGCGTCTGCATGAATTGCCGAGAAGAATTTTTACCGGATGCGGAGATGTTCGAGAAGCTGGGGTTAGAGCCGAAAAAGGATGCCGTCTTCTATCGTGGAAGCGGCTGTGATCGATGCAAAGGCCGCGGCTACCTCGGACGATTGGCGATCATCGAAGCCCTGCCGGTGAGCGAGCCGATCCGGCGTCTCATTATCAAACGTGCGTCCGCGGCGGTGATCAAAAATCAGGCTGTGACGGAAGGAATGAAGACGTTGCGAATGGCTGAAATCGATAAGGCGATTGAAGGAGTGACGACGCTCGAAGAAGTCTGGCGCGTCACGGCGGAAGACCGTTGAGCATGAACATGTCTTTCCTCGATCTCTTCGAAAAAGTGAAGGCGCGATTCAGGCCCGCGAGGCACCTGAGGTGTCCGCCCCCTTTGCCCGCACCGGTCAACAAACCGGAGAGCGATAAACTTTCGAAAACGGTTGTGCCGAACGCCATCCGGACCATTGGACCGGACGAAACCAGCTCGCCGGCACCGGCTGGAACGCGGTCGCATATGGTAGCGATGGGGGCAACGATGAAACGGGCGCACGATTTGCCGCCGGCGGTGGCTCTGGCATTGGAGCCGCGAGTGGAACGCGTACTATCGCTCACGCTCAGCGAGGTGGTCGATCGCGTACCGGAAGGTTATCTCAAACCGCGGGAAAGTTTCGACGCGACGCGGCGCGTGTTGTTAAAAGCGGCCGAAGTCGAAAAGGGGATGGCGGTTGGCAAACCG
>QHNU01000313.1:0-857 GCA_003218525.1 Verrucomicrobiota bacterium | reverse complement strand
CATAGGGACTCTCTATCAGCAAGTGCCGGAAATTTTCATGCACAGCGTTCCCGCCTCGGACACAGCGGTAGTGCAGTTGCCGTTCGACAAAATAATGGAGGAACTTTCGAATCTGCGGCTGCGGGATGACCAGACCCAGGAGCAAATCGTCGCGCAATATCAGACGCCGTTCCTCCAAGTCACGGTGGAAGAATCGAAACGTTTCGGGACCAAGATGGAACCGGTCCAAGTCACTGAATTTCCGCGTGTGCGCACTGGGGTCGACCCGGCAACAGCGGAAGCGATCGCCGCGGCCGAACCCGAGGCGACCGCGACGGAAAAGTTCACTCCTTCCCACTTTGGGCGCGCAACGCCGCCTGATCTGGGACGAAACAAACGTTCCGCTCCACCGCTCGAGCTTCCAACTACGCCCGCTCTTGATAAACCGGAACCGCCGGAGCCAGCGGAATCCCAAGCCGAGCCGGCAACGCCAGAAAAATCGGCAGAATCGCGTATTCCGTTTTCGCTGAAGCCGGTGACACCGGAGAAGCGGGTCGTAGTCGAGCACGTGCCGGAAGGATCTTTGCCAAATGGAACGGGTGAGCCCGCGCTTCCGCGAGTTCCAGCCTCCAGCGGGCCGCCCGTTCCGCCTTCCGCTCCTCCTCCGCCATCTCCGCCCGCGCCTCCAACCAGGATACCTTTCAAGTTATCGCCGATCCCTGCACCAAAGCCGGAGTCAACGCCGACTGTTCGGGAAGGCGTCGGCAAATTGGAACCTGCCGTCGCCTCCACACCGGCTCCAACCGTCACCTCCGATGAATCGGCAGTGACGCTGCCGCTGCGTCCGATCCTGCAAAATTTGCCGCCGATGCAAGTTA
>QHNU01000312.1 GCA_003218525.1 Verrucomicrobiota bacterium | reverse complement strand
TGACGCGTTGCGCATGCGGGAAGACCAGGAAGTAATCACGCAAGATGAAGTTTTTGAGACGCCGTTCTCGACTAAGGCGGCAGAGGACGCGCGACGATTCACGACCAGCCCGACGTTCAAAGCCGAACTGGCGTCCGATGCTGGACTGGCGTCCAAAGGCGGACTCGCGTCCCAATGGGGCCCGACCTCCAAAGTCAAGCCAACGGAAGTTGCTCCGGTGGCTCCGTTAGCGAGGGAAACTGTAAAGAAACCAGCGGAAGACTCGCAGGTAAAAGACGAGCCCGGCCTGCCATCTAAGGCCGAGGCAATAGAGGTTGCCCCGGTGGCTCCGTTAGCGAGGGAAACT
>QHNU01000310.1 GCA_003218525.1 Verrucomicrobiota bacterium | reverse complement strand
CTATGCGCACGAATAATCGCTGGGTAATCGCAATCGCGGGAGTGTTTTTCCAGATCGCGTTGGGTGCGGTCTACGCCTGGAGCGTTTTCCGTGTCCCGCTGTCAAAGCAGTTCGGATGGAGCATTTCAGAGATAACGCTGACCTTTACGATTAGCATTTTTGTCCTGGGCATTGCCGCGTTCTTCGGTGGTCTCTGGCTGAACCGCAAAGGACCGCGAATCGTGGCATTGACCGGCGGCGTGCTCTATGGCCTGGGCGTTTTTCTCGCCAGCTTCTCGCATAACCTATGGTGGCTATATCTCAGTTACGGCTTTATCGGCGGAATCGGTCTGGGCTTGGGATACATCGTTCCGGTGGCCGTGCTGGTGAAGTGGTTTCCGGATCGAAGAGGACTTATTACCGGGATCGCGGTGGGTGGGTTCGGCTCGGGTGCTTTCATCACCGCGCCGGTGGCGACGCGACTC
>QHNU01000311.1 GCA_003218525.1 Verrucomicrobiota bacterium | reverse complement strand
GAAGAGTTAATCCTCTTTGTCTGGAGCGGTCTGACCCTGGTCCTAGTCAACATCTTGTATCAGGTGGCGCGCATGATATGAACAATTTCACATCACCAACGCAACCCCGAAACTCTCAGGAGAAACCATTATGAGCGCATTTACTCGTCGCAGTTTCCTCGGAACAGCCGCTGCCGCAGTAGGCAGCTTTGCCGCATTGCAAAAGGTGGCAGGTGCAGATCGAAGCAAGACTGACCCTGGCCCGGCCAATCACGAACTTGATGGCCAAAACCCAGATTCCATGTGGCCACCCAGCACGGACTCCAAGAGCCTGGTGCATAACTTCAAGTATCCATTTTCCTTTGCGAATAAACGCACTTACGAAGGCGGATGGTCGCGCGAGGTGACTGTGCATTCGGGAGCTGCCCGTTTCCAAGACCCTGGCAGGCCTCAACATGAGACTCACTGCCGGTGGATTCCGCGAGCTGCATTGCCACACGGCCAGCGAATGGTCCATCATGCTTTACGGATCAGCACGGCTTACGGCGATCGACTTGGACGGCAAAAGTTTCGTCGCCGACGTAAACAAAAATGATCTTTGGTTCTTTCCGCCAGGAATTCCTCACTCCATTCAAGGCCTCAATCCCGACGGATGCGAGTTCATGCTCGTTTTTGACGATGGTAATTTTTCGGAGTCAGAAACAGTCCTGCTGAGTGACGCGATAGGGCATCTGCCGCCTGAGGTGTTGGCAAAAAATTTCGCCGTCGGCCAACAGGCGCTCAAGAATGTGCCGAAAGAAGAGTTATTCATTTTCCAAGCGGATGTTCCGGGTTCACTGGAGGCCGACCAAAAGGCAGCCGCCGGGACGCGCGGAAGGTCGCCACAGAATCTTGCGTTTCGCACGATGGAAATGCCGCCGACGATGAAAACGAAAGGTGGCGACGTGCGCGTTGTTGATTCCACCAATTTCAAAGTCTCAACCACGGCGATGGCGCTGGTTACGGTTCATCCGGGCGGCCTAAGGGAATTACACTGGCATCCAAACGCAGACGAATGGCAGTACTACATTAGCGGCAAGGGTCGAATGACCGTGGTGGACACAGGCAACAAGGCCCGGACGATGGACTTTCAAGAGGGAGACGTCGGATACGTCCAGAAGACCTTGCTGCACTATATCGAGAACATAGGTGACACCGATCTTGTGTTCCTGGAGATGTTCGGCAAGGTCGATCGTTTTCAGGACCTGTCCTTTTCGGAATGGCTGGCTCATACTCCGCCGGAAGCGGTCATGGCGCACCTGCACATCGATAAGGCAACCTACGATGCCATTCCCAAGAACGGCGGCGTGGTCATGCCGCTGTGAGGGGCTCCAAACATGTTTAAGCCATTCGCTCGCCGAAAACTGGTGGCTCCTAGTATTGCGCTGCGTAAATTAGATCTCTTACCATGGGCTTTTTGGGTGTCTGTAGCAATGCATACCTTGGCTAGCTCGGACGCTAACAGCACAAGGAGTTAGTGCCAGTTACCTCGAACGAGGGAGTTCTCTTTAATTCTTAGGCAGCAGTAAACAATCCCGCGAACGCGCCGTAGCAGCGCAACACGACTGGCACTTATCGTTAGGCATAACGAGATAGTTATGAAAACAATACTGATTACGTCAATCGCAGCGATCGCGTTGACGCATGCAGCTCATGCCGGAGACTGGACATGGTTTCGCGGAGACATCGGGATTGGCGCGTCGCCTTTCGTTTCGTCGAGCTCACCGACAAAGAATGTTACAACACGAGTCGTGACTAAACCGAAAGCAGCTTCCAACCGATCTGTCGCGCAAAGCAAATCCAAGTCAACCAGCCGTCGCATCACCGCCCGC
>QHNU01000309.1 GCA_003218525.1 Verrucomicrobiota bacterium | reverse complement strand
CGAGTATTCTGGGCGTGGGTGTCCGACTTGATCACGAGGCGGGCAACTTTTTTTGTGATGTTCTTTCTCCAGGTTGTACTCTTCTGGTTCTTTCCGAACATCGTCTCGGCCTCTTTGATGACGACCGTCACGTTCGTTGTCTTGATGTGTTACGGCGGCGGTTTCGGCACCATGCCAGCGTTTACCGCTGATTATTTTGGTCCGAAGAATGTCGGCCCAATCTATGGCTTGATGCTAACAGCCTGGGGATTCGCCAGCGCGTTTGGTCCACTCTTTATCGCGCACATGCGAGAAACGACCGGCTCTTATAGCGGAGCGCTT